>DASUMF010000242.1:0-5521 GCA_036277835.1 Acidimicrobiia bacterium | reverse complement strand
CGACCGCGAAGTTCATGGATCCCACGATGGGGAACGCCTTCACCGAGCTGGTGCCGTCGATCTTCGAGCTCTACCGCGACGGCGACATGGAGGCGAGCTTCGCGTGCCTCGGGATGGTGGCCGGTCGCATCGACGAGGTGGAGCCGGTCGCCGAGATCATCGCGCGCACCGTCGAGGAGTTCGGCGCCGTCATCGGCCGACTGGCGCGCGACC
This sequence comes from Acidimicrobiia bacterium, assembly GCA_036277835.1. GTDB lineage: Bacteria > Actinomycetota > Acidimicrobiia > IMCC26256 > DASPTH01 > DASUMF01. The sequence goes on along the minus strand of DASUMF010000242.1, from coordinate 5,308 downwards.
ACGGCGTCGCGACCGTGACGACCGGAGACGGGCGGACACCCGCGGTCTAGGTCCGCGTCAAGAGGCGGGGTTCTCGGCCCGCTGCTGCTCGATCATGTCACGGAAGCCGTCGATGGTCGCCTTGAGCTCGTCCGTCGCGAACGACTCCGACTCGGCCGACAGGGCATACGGGGCCACCATCGCGATCGCCGCCTTCAGGTGGAGGTTGAGCGCGCGCTTCGTCTCCTGGATAGCCTGCGGGGGTTGCGCGGCGAGACGCTGCGCGAGCGCGACCGCTTCCGTCATGAGATCGTCGTTGGGCACGACGCGGTTCGCGAGCCCGAGGGCGACCGCGGTCTCGGCGGGGATGCGGTCACCGGTGAAGAGGTACTCCTTCGCCTTCAACAAGCTCATCATGAGCGGCCACGCGACCGCGCCACCGTCTCCCGCGACGAGGCCGATGCCGACATGGGTGTCGGCGATGAACGCGGTCTCGGCGATGAGCACGATGTCGCAGCTCACCGCGACGCTGCAGCCGAGGCCGACCGCGGGGCCGTTCACCGCCGCGACCAGCGGCTTGTGGAAGGTGGCCATCTCCTCCATCAACCGCTGCGCGCCGCGCAGGTTCTCCCGCCGATGCTCGGGGTCGTCGTAGTCGCGGATGAAGCCGGGAACGTTGCCGCCCGCGCTGAACGACCGGCCGGCCCCGGTGAGCACGACCGCGCGGCAGTCGGGATCCTTGCCGAGGTGCTCCCACACGTGTCGCATCGCATCGTGCAGGTCGTCGGTGAAGGCGTTGCGCATCTCCGGGTTGTTCATCGTCACGATGGTGACCGGACCGTCCTGCTCGATCAGCATGGTCTCGGGCGCTTCGAAGGGCACTGCTTCCTCCTGGTTGTCAGTGTGCGGCGTGCGCGGTGGCGCGCTCGCGGAGCTCGTACTTCAGGACCTTGCCACTTGCGTTGAGCGGGAACGCGTCGACGATCTCCACCGCACGCGGGACTTTGTAGTTCGCCATCTCCGTGCGGCACCACGCGATGATCTCGTCGGGATCGGGTTCGGCACCCGGGCGCGGGATCACGAACGCGATCCCGACCTCGCCGAGCCGGTCGTCGGGGATGCCGACCACCGCCACGCCGCCGATGTGGGGGTGCGCGAGCATCATGTTCTCGATCTCGGCCGGGTACGCGTTGAAGCCACCGACGACGTACATGTCCTTCAACCGGTCGGTGATGGAGATGTTGCCGTCGGCGCGCCGCACCGCCACGTCGCCGGTGTGCAGCCAGCCGTCGACGATGGTCACGGCCGTCTGCTCGGGGTCGTCGAGGTACCCACGCATGAGGGTGTACCCGCGCACGAGCAGCTCGCCCGGCTCGCCGTCGGGCACCTCGCGGCCCGCGTCGTCGATCAGCTTCACCTCGAGGCCCGGCAGCGGGCGACCGTCCGTGTTGGCGAGCACCTCGGGCGGGTCGTCGTAGTGGCACATCGTGACGATGCCACTGCCCTCGGTGATGCCGTATCCGGTGACGACCGACTCGATGCCGAGGCGCCCGCGCATCGCCTCCACCAACTCCACCGGGATGGCCGCGGCACCGAGCGTGGCCAGGCGGAGGCTCGAGAAGTCGGTCGAGTCGACGTCGGGATGGTTGAGGATCGCCTGGTACATCGCCGGCGCACCCGGAAAGGCGGTGATCCCCTCCGCTTCGACGAAGCGCATGACCGCGCCGGGCTCGAACACCTGGAGCGGGTAGATCGTGGCGCCCTTCATCAGGCAGCAGAGGATCCCCGCGTGCAAGCCGAACGAGTGGAAGAACGGGAGCACGATGAGGTAGCGGTCGCCCTCGCGCACGCCGATGAAGTCGGCGAACACGAGATACGCCCGGCAGATCTGGGCGTGCGCGAGCATCGCACCCTTGGGCGCGCCGGTGGTGCCCGACGTGAAGAGGATGTGGCAGATGTCGTCGCCCTGCACGCCGGCGCTGCGCTCCGCTCTCGTCGCGTCGTCGACCGACGACGCCCGCGCGAGGAACTCGTCGAGCGACGTCGTGTCCTCGGCCACCGGGCCGTGCAGCACGACGATCTCCTCGATCGAGGCGACGCCTTCGCCGTCGCGGACCGCGGCGACGTAGTCGGCTTCGAGGAAGTCGGTGACGGTGAACAGCAGCCGCGCGCGCCCGGCTCAGGACATCGCGTGCCTCCCGCCCCTTGAACCGCGTGTTCACCGGTACGAGGGTCGCGCCGGCGCAGTACGCACCGAGTGCGGCGACCACCCATTCGCGGATGTTCGGGGCCCAGAGGCCGACCCGGTCGCCCGGCTGGATGCCGCTGGCGATGAGGGCCCGGGCCATCTCGTGGGCCCGCTCGGCGAGCTGGGCGTAGGTCCAGCGCTCGTCTCCCTCGACCAGGCCCTCGATCTCGGGGAAGCGTCGCGCGGCGTCGTCGAGGAGTTCGGGGATCGTGCTCCAGGGCGTCTCGTCCATGGTGCGAGACCGTAGCCCGATCGACGGATCCGTGTTGACGGAACCGTCAATTCGAGCCGTGTCCGCCCGCCCGTTGCGGTCGATCTCCGTCGCCGGTCACTCGAGGAACGCCTCGAGCAGGCCGGAGATTGCGAGCGTCCGGCGCGGCTGGCCTTCGAGGTTCACCAGCGTGACGCGATGCCCCGCGCCCTGCAAGCGGGCGTGTTGGGCCACGAGCGCCCCGATGCCCGCCGAGTCGAGGAACGACAGCTGGGAGCAGTCGACCACGATGTCGTCGTCGATCACGCCCAGCGCGTCGGCCACCTGCTGTGTGTGCGCCATGTCGAGCTCGCCGACGGCCTCGAAGCGCACGGACCGGACGGTGGTGTCGCGCACGATGCGGAACGTCTCGTTGCTCACGATGCCTCGCCCCCTCCCGTGTGTTTTGCGGATTCTCGCGCGCGTGGAACACTCTTGCGCCGTGCCCCGAGAATTCTCGATGCTGTGCCGGCGAGATCCCGATGGACCGCGCACGGCACGGGAGTGGGTCGCCGACCAGTTCGGTGACGACCTCGACATCCTCGTGCTCGAAGCGGTGCAGCTCATCGTGTCGGAGCTGGTGACCAACGCGATCGTGCACGCGCACGGTGAGGTCGAGGTCTGCATCACGACACCGCCCGGTGCGGTGCGCATCGAGGTCATCGACCAGACGCCCGACCGCGCGCCCGAGATCAGGCCGCTCGACGGCGTGTTCGCCGCGAACGGGCGCGGCCTCCGCATGGTCGAGGGGTTCTCGCGCTCGTGGGGTGTGCGCGCCGGCGATCACAGCAAGGTCGTGTGGGCCGAGGTGCGCAACAGCTAGTCCGCCGACGCGGACTTGACGGTAGTGTCAGCGCGCGTGGACATGGCATACCCGCCGGCGGCGGAGAACTTCCGCGCCGAGGTGCGCGCGTTCCTCGCGGCGACCCTCCCTCCCGATTGGCCCGGGATCGGCGCGCTCGAGCGCGACGACGCCGAGGCGTTCAGCATCGCCTGGCGCCGCAAGCTCTACGAGGGCGGCATGCTCGGCATCGCGTGGCCGACCGAGTACGGCGGTGGCGGTCGCACGAAGGTCGAGCAGGTCGTGCTGGCCGAGGAGCTCGCGCTGGCTCGGGTGCCGATGGGCCGCGTCACCGACACCACGAGCGTGAAGATGATCGGCAACACGCTGGTGCGTTGGGGCACCGAGGAGCAGAAGCGTCGCTTCCTGCCCGGCATCCTGTCGGGCGACGACATCTGGGTGCAGGGCTACTCGGAGCCCGAGGCGGGCTCCGACCTCGCGTCGCTGCGCCTGCGCGCCGAGCGCGACGGCGCCGAGTGGGTGATCAACGGCCAGAAGACGTGGACGTCGCGCGGCAACGAGGGCACGTGGATGTTCCTGCTCGCGCGCACCGATCCCGACGCACCGAAGAACCGCGGCATCACGTTCCTGCTCTGCCCACTCGACCTCCCGGGGATCGAGGTGCGCCCGATCGTCACGCTCACCGGCGACGCCGAGTTCTGCGAGGTGTTCTTCACCGACGTCCGCATCCCGATCGAGAACGTGGTGGGCGAGGTGAACCAGGGGTGGGCGGTGGCGCAGAGCCTGCTCGGGCACGAACGTGGGGAAGAGGCGGCGACCAACCCGATCTTCTTCCGTGCCGAGCTCGACCGGATCGTGCAGCTCGCGCGCGAGAAGGGTGCCGTCAACGACCCGATCGTGCGTGATCGCCTCGCGTGGTGCTACATGAAGGTCGAGACGATGCGCTTCCTCGGCTACCGCATCCTCACGCAGTACCTCCGCGACGGCGAGCTCGGTCCAGAAGCGTCGATCTCGAAGCTGTACTGGAGCGAGTACCACCAGCAGGCCGTCGACCTCGCGCTCTCCATCCTCGGCGCCGACGCACTGGTGCGCGGAGGTCGTCGCCCGTTCCGGCACTTCCGCACCGACGAGCCCGGCGCGGAGAACTCGTCGAACTCGTGGATCGACGTGTTCCTCCTGAACGCGCGTTCCGGCACGGTGTACGCGGGCACCTCGCAGGTGCAGCGCAACATCATCGGCGAGACCATCCTCGGCCTCCCCCGCGAGCCGCGTCCCTGACCAGGCGCTGACCCGCGCACTCGGTCGTGCGGCGACGCGTCAGCCTCTACGGGATCGTCAAGAGCTTCCCGTCGATCGGCTGGAACGTCTTCGTGGTCGGGTCGTACTCGAGCATCATCGCCTTGGTGCCCCCGTCGGTACGGCCCTTGGCGAACTTCGTGGCACCGTCGTAGGTGATCGACGAGACGAAGCTCGTGCCGAGACCGGTGATGCCCTTGTACAGCGTCGCGGCATCCATCTTCGTCGCGCCCTTGAACCCGGCCTGCAGCGAGTTGAGGAAGTCGCAGAAGGGCGACGAACCCGCGATCGTGATGGGGCTCGGTGCGGTCCACTCGGCACACCCCTCGGCCGCCGAGTTCGCGGGGAGCGTCTGCTGCTCGGTGAGCGGCAGGTCGGCCGTCGCCCACGACACCGCGATGCCGGTCTTGATCGAGTCGGCTCCGAGCGCGGAGGCGACGGCCAGGCTGTCGGCGGTGTCGAGCCCGTAGCTCGGGAAGAAACCCTGGGTCTTGGCCTGCGGCATGAACGCCGCGGGACCCTGTCCCCCGGCAGGCGTGAAGAGCACCACGTTGACGCCGGCCGACTTGAACTGCAGCACCGCGTTCGCGACGGTCGCGTTCACCTGCGAGAACGACGGCGAGTTGATCGCGCCCGTGAACTTGAACGTCGTGACCGGGATCTTGAGCTTCTTCAGCTGGGGCGTCCACACCTTGTTCGCGAGCGCCGTGCCCTGGCCGGACCCGTCGTCCAT
>DASUMF010000241.1:0-5364 GCA_036277835.1 Acidimicrobiia bacterium | reverse complement strand
CGAGCAGTCGTACGGTCACCCCGCTGTTCAGGACGTAGTGGCTCACGTGCTCGTCGACGAACCGATCGCCGACCCACCCGAACACGTCGCCGAAGAACGCCATGGCGCGGTCGGCGTCGCGCACCCGGAGGTGCACGAGCCCGAGCTCTCCGTGGCGGCTGGGGTCGGCGGTCACGTCGTCGGACTCGAGATCGTCGGTGACGGGCATGTGGAGCTCCTCTCGCAGTCGCCGCTCGAGCTCGGCGGCGAACAGTGGACGGGGACGGGCGGCGACGATCGGCCGGCGCAGCGAGTCGAAGGGGTCGGTTCGCTCAGGCACCGGCGTCTCCTCTCTCGTAGAGCTTGCGGAACGCGATGCGCGCGCGCACGAGCAGCGCCTCGGTCGCGTACACCGTGCGCTCGAGCACGGCAGCGCACTCGGGGACCGAGAGCCCGTCGACGTAGCGGAGCGTGAGCGCGAGGCGGTGGTGTTCACCGAGGCGGTCCAGCACGTCGACTGCGACGAGCCCCGAGATCTTCGCGTCCCAGGGATCGTCGACGGTGGGGGTGTCGGCCAGTTCGTCGAGCAGACGGTCGTCGCGCGCGCGCCGGCGCCAGTGATCGGCGAGCTTGTGTCGCGCGACGCCGATGAGCCACGGGATCGACGGCTCGGCGCCGTCGGGAGCCTGCACGGCCTTCACCGCGGCCAGGAACGTCTCGGACGTCAGGTCCTCCGCGGTCGGGCGATCGCGGCACCGATCGAGCAAGTAGCCGTAGACCTCGGGGAGGGCTCGGTCGTAGAGGGCCAGCAGCTCGCTTCCCGTCACGGATCCCGTCCCCACGTCCTACTCGTCGTTCGGCGGGCCCGAACTCCGACGGTCGATCTCGCGGCGGGTCAATCCTCCGCCGGGATGCGAACGTCGACGGCGAGCTGCCCGCGCCGTGAGCCGCCGCACAAGTGGCTCGCGAGGAACAGCTCGATGAACGGGGTCTCGTCGAGCGGCACGTGCATGTGGCGGCCGGCGTTCACGTGCATCCGCTTGTGCACCGATGCGAACGTCGCGAACTGACGGAACGCAGCGTCGCGCGGCACGACCTCGTCGTCGGCCTGGACGAGGAAGAGCACCGGGCAGGAGATCTTCGCCGAGTCGGCTTCGAGGCGGTCGCCGATCTCGGCCATCGGGCCCTCGCCGTCGTCGACGATCCCGCTGAGCCCGAGCGCGGCGGCGGTGATGCGCGGCTCCGCCGCCGTGAGCGCGGTGCCGTAGATCGAGCCCATCGAGAACCCCGCGTACCCGACGGGCATGTCGCCGAGGTCGTCGAGCACCGCGTCGAGCGTGGCGGACCAGTCGGCGACCATCGCGTCGAACGCGGAGTCGTCGATCGGGGTGCGCGTGCGCCGCACCGCGCGGAACTCCGGTGACGTCATGTCGACGCCCTGGGCCTGCAGCCGCTCGATCGCCTCGGCTTCCTCCCGGTCGCCGTCGGGCAGACGGTCGCCGTGGCCTACGGCGTCGATCGCGACCGCGGCGATGCCTTCGTGGCGGACGAGCGATCGCGCCTGCCCGGGCATGCCCAATGCGCGCTTGTGCACTCCGCCACCGTGGCCGAGCAGGACGACCGCTCGCGGCGCCTCGCTGGACGGCGACCACACCACCGCGGGGACGGTTCGACCTTCGCACTCGAGCGTGAACCCCCGCTCGCGCACGCCGCGCTCGTCGACCTCGTCGATCCACTCCATGCGGGCATCCTGGCGGACGCGCGCTGCGCCAGACCACTCGGTCGCCGAGGATCGTGAGCGCGTGCAACAGGCGCGTCCGCTGGTCGGCCACGGAGAGCGGCCTTCGGCCACCAGCGGAGGAGGCCGCGGCCGAACGTGCGTCGTCGCCGACTGTTCTGTACGCTGTGGAGAGCTGAATTTCTTCCGGTACGGAGGTACCTCATGTCAGTCGTCGAGTCATCCCAGAACGCGGCTCCCGAAGCGTTCGACTTCCCGCTCACCGACGCCGACGAGCACTCGACGCCGCGGTTCGGTGCCCATGCCGAGTACATGGACCCCGACAAGAAGCACCTTGCGATCACGACCACGCGCACCGAGGACGGCAAGTACGAGACGCTGTACGCCGGGCGCCCGGCGCGCATGAAGCTGCGCGGCTCGCAGTTCCAGGTCACGTTCTCCGACGACAAGCTCGAGGACGTCGGCGTGCAGGGCGCGGGTGGATCGAAGGACGAGGACGAGGAAGACGACGGCAGCCGCGCGTTCCGCGCGCCGGTCCCCGGTTCGCTGCTGAACCGGCTCAACCCCCTCAAGGGGATGGACGCGCAGGAGCGCAAGGACTTCGCGAAGCAGTACCGCGAGCTCCAGCCGCTGCTCGACAACCCGGCCGACCGGCTCAACGTGATGGACAGCCAGGGCATCCAGGCGGCCGTCAACTACGCGTCGATCGTCACCGAGTACGAGTTCGAGGACAACTTCGAGGCGCTGTACGCGAACCAGCGCGCCGAGAACCGCTACCTCGAAGCCGAGTGGGGCTTCAACTACGAGAACCGCCTCTTCACCCCGCCGGTCGTGTCGATGGCCGACGCCGACGCCGCGCTGGCCGAGGTGAAGGAGCTGTTCAAGGTCGCCGACCCGCCGAAGGTCATCCAGCTCATGGCCGGCCCGTCGGTGCACCGCTCGCCGTTCCGCCCGGAGTGCGACCCGATCTGGTCGATCCTCAACGAGGCCGGCACCAACGTGTGCACGCACCTCTCGACCGTCACGTTCTACGGCCGTCAGGGCCTGGAGTGGGACGAGGAAGAGGTCATGCTCGGCGACATGAACGCGTTCCAGTGGATGATGTACTACGGCGACCGCCCGGCCTACGAGATGGTCGCGGCCGCAGTCCTGCAGGGCATCTTCCAGCGGTTCCCGAACGTGAAGCTGCTGCTGTCGGAGCAGGGCACCGTGTGGATGCCCTACATCGTCCGCAAGATGGACCACGCGTTCATGATGGGACGCAAGGCGACCTGGGGGAAGCTCGAGAAGCGGCCGTCGCAGTACGTGCGTGACCACGTGCTCGTGGCGCCGTACCCCGAGGAGAACGTCGACCGCGTGGTCGAGTCGGTGGGCATCGAGCCGCTCGCGTTCGGTTCCGACTTCCCGCACGGCGAAGGCCTGCCGGACCCGTCGCTGTACCGCCCGCAGCTGCGCAACCTCGACGACGCGCAGACCAAGGCGATCATGCACAACAACCTGGCCCGGTTCCTGGGGCTCGCCGAGATCTGAGCTCCGCGTCACCGCACGTCCGATCGAAGGGGCACACCTGCGGGTGTGCCCCTTCGTCGCGTCGTGCCCGCTACAGCTCGAGCGTGGTCGTGTCCGGCGCGATGGCGAGGCGTTCGAGCGCCTTGGCCTTCGTGCGCAGGAGCACGGCTCGGGGCGCGCTCGCGATCTCGGCAGCGAGCGCGGCGGTCGACGTCGCAAGGTCGGCGTCGGGCACGACGCGGGTCACGAGGCCGAGCCGGAGCGCCTCGTCGGCGTCGACGCGGCGACCGGTGAAGCACAGGTCGCGGGCGACCGCGCCACCGACGAGATCGTGCAACGGCGCGTAGACGACGTCGCCGAAGGTGTGCTCCGGGTGTGCGAAGTACGCCGAGGCTGCCGCGATGCGCACGTCGCACAGGACGGCGAGGTCGAACCCGCCGGCGAGCGCCGCGCCGTTCACCGCGGCGACCGTCGGAACGGGGAATCGCAGCACCGCGTGATGGAAGCGGTCGCTCGACGGCCAGAGCCGGCTCTGCACCTCGGTGTCGTCCGACCCGAACTCGGCGAGATCGAACCCCGCGCAGAATGCGTCGCCGGCGCCGGTGATCACGAGCACCTTCACGGCGTCGTCGTGCGCGAGCCGGTCGAGGTGGTCGCTCACCGCGTCGCGCAGGGCGATCGACAGCGCGTTCTTGCGCTCGGGCCGGTCGAGGGTGAGCGTGACGACCCCGTCGGACGGGCCGTCGCACGCGACGAGCGCAGTCATCCGGCGTCCGCTGCTCAGTCGGCGAAGACGTCGCGGGTGAGCTGGATGAAGAACGTGTGGTCGTGGCCCTTGTTCTGGTCCTCGGTGTTGTACTTCGTCTTCGACGCGCCGTCGGGCACGACCTCCTCGGAGTAGATCGCGCCGACCGGGCACACGTCCGGCTGGTAACACGCGGTGCACGACGTGCACTCGTCGGTGTTCACGTAGAGGATCGTGTCGGCGAAGATCGCAACCGCGTCCGGGTTCGGGACGTGCTGGTTCTCGATCTCGCCGCTCCCGGCCTCGACCTCGGAGAACAGGATGTTCTTCTCGGCGTCGTACTCGTAGATGCACTGCACCGGGCAGACGTCGACGCACGCCCGGTCCTTCACGTCGATGCACGCCTCGGTGATGATCGCGAGTCCCGCCATGCCACGAGCGTACGGGCCGTGCGCGGGTGCGCGGAAGTCCGTACGCTCTGGCTGATCGGATCGAAGGAGCGCATGGTGGAGTACCAGTACGTCGATGCGGACAACCACTTCTACGAGGCGCCCGACGCCTTCTTCCGCCACGGCAACCAGCGCGTGAAGCGCTTCGTGCAGTGGCACGAGCAGGGCAAGAAGCGCTTCCTGATGTTCGGCGGTGCCTTCGCACCCGGAAACGCCAATCCCACCTTCAACCCGGTGGCGAAGCCGGGCGCGTTCCACGAGACGCTCAAGTCGCTGGAGCGCGGTGAGCTGCCCGAGGGCCCGCGCTACGGGGAGCTGGCGCCCCTCGATCGGGCGTTCATGTACCGCGACGAGCGCATCGAGTACATGGACGAGCAGAACCTCGAGCGGATGTTCATCTACCCGACGATCGGTCTCAGTTGCGAGCACATGTTCCAGAACGACTGGGACATGCTCTACGACTTCTTCCACGCGTTCAACGCGTGGGTCGACGACGACTGGGGCTTCAACCACCAGGACCGCATCTACGCGCCCCCGGTGATCCCGATGGCCGACGTGCATCGCGCCCTCGACCAGCTCGAGTGGGCGATCGCGCGTGGCGCGCGGATCGTGACCATGACGCCGGGCCCGTGGTACGGACGCTCCCCGGCCGACTCGTACTTCGATCCGTTCTGGCAGCGCATGCACGACGAGCAGGTGAGCGTGGTCTTCCACGCCTACGGCGGCATCCCCGCGGCGTACACGAAGTTCTACCGCGAGGCCTGGGCGAGACCGCCGGTCACGAACCAGCTGCACTCGCAGATGTTGATGAGCGCGATCCTCCCGTACCACCGCCCGGTCATGGACTCCATGATGGCGATGACCCTGGGCGGGTTGTTCAACCGGTTCCCGAACCTCAAGGTGGCGAGCATCGAGGTCGGCGCGGCGTGGGTGGGGTACTGCCT
>DASUMF010000240.1:0-7676 GCA_036277835.1 Acidimicrobiia bacterium | reverse complement strand
GAGACGGCTGCAGTCGATATAGCCGGAAAAGCCGCCATTCAGCGCGATGAAGTTCGGCAGACAGGCATCGCCATGCGCCACCACAAGATCCTCGCTGCCAGGCCTCATATTCTCGAGATCGGTAAAGAGCGCTGCCGCGCTCCTGCCCATCCGCACGGCATCGAAGTCCGTCTCGTCGACGACGCCGGCCTCCATCGCACCGGTGGGCTCCACCGCCGCCCCGCAGTTGCCGCACACGGTGGCGCCGGGCTCGATCGGCTCGCCGCACACCCCGCAGTAGCGGTACGACGTCGGCTCCACGTCAGGCTCCCAGAGTGAATCGCGCGGCGACGGCCTGGTCGTGCACGCGCGCCGCGAGCTCGCGTGCGATCCCGAGCACCCGCTCGGCCTGCGAGGCACCGTAGCCCGCAAGCCCGCACGCGGGAGTGATCAACCCGCGTGCGCGCAGCGGTACGGGATCGAGCCCGCGTTTGGTGAGCTCGCACCACACGGCGGCGAGTCGCCGCCAGTGCGGGTCGGCGGATTCGCCGACCGGTCGGTCGGTCGGGATGGCGCCCCAGGCGACCCATCCGTCACCGTCGAGGAAGCGCGCCAACGCAGTGGTGTGACGCAACAGCTCGTCGCTCACCTCGACACCGAGCACCGTGGGACCGGCCTCCAACGCGAGCCCCACGTCGCCGTCCCCACACACGTGCACACCCGTGATGCAATCCACCGCGGCGAGCGCTCCCGACAACGCGTCGATCGCCGACTCGCGATCGAGCGGGCCGTCGCCGCGCTGCCAGGCGACGAGCGCGGGCTCGTCGAAGAACACGATCGGAGCGCTGTCGGGCGCACGGCGCGCGAGCAGCTCGACGAGCGTGACCGACCACGCCTGGGTGAGCGCAGCGGCCCGGCGGAACGCTCGCGCCTCCGGCATCCCGGCCGCGAGCAACGCCACACCGAGCGTGAGCGGTCCCGTGAGCTGGACCTTCACGCGCACCGGTGCGCGGTCGAGACGCTCGGCCGCGTCGAGAAAGGCGAGCAGGCCTGCGTGCGCATCAACGTCGACGACGCATTCGGGCTCCGCGTCGGAGGTCCCAGCGAGGGTGATCGAGCCGTCGGACGCGACGCACACCTCGGGAAGCGCGGCGACCCACTGGGCGATCATCCCTTCGCGCGGGTCGCGCCCGGGAAGCTGCGGCGCGGCCGGCATCTCGGGGAGGCATCGCAGGACGAGTTCAGCGGCTGCCACCGGGTCGGTGTGCGGAAGGCTGCCGACACCGGTCGCGACGCCCGGGACGAGCACCGGCGCTCGGACGGTCGGCCTCATGGGCCCGTACTATACGGACGCCCGCGCGACACGTCCGAAGCGGCGGGCGCTCGCCCACGCGAACCGACGCGAACGGAGTGGTCCTGAGTCAGCCCGGTGCAGCGCGCCCCGTGACGGTGTGGGCATTGCGCATCGTGTGGATCACGTTGCCGCTCACCGCCGGCGCGGCCGCGTCGTCGATGATGCACGACTGGAGCGACGCGACACGTCTGGTCGCAGCCGCGCTGCTGTGGATCGCGTGGGCCGTCGGTCTGCTCGCGGTGCTGGCCCCGCGGCCGGTGTCGCTCACCGCGTTGCGCATCGCGGCGCCCGCGTTCGTCGTCGTCGCGCTCGTCGCGGCGATCGACGGCGCACCATCCACCGTCGCGACGATCGGGGCGTTGCTTGCGACGGTCGCGGCGTTGGCGCTCGCGTCAGGCCACGACATCGCGCTGGCGGCCGCCAACGCGACGGCCTACGGCGACGAGCAGCGGGTGCTCCTGCGCACGCCACCTGCCCTCTTCCTCGCACCGCTTCCGGCGGCGCGCCTCGCGGTTGCCGCCGCGATCGCGGCGCCCCCGCTGCTGTTCGCCGCTGAGCAATGGGCGCTCGGCGTCGTGACCCTCGCGGTGGCGATGCCCCTCGTCCTCGTCCTCACGCGCGCCCTGCACGGCCTGTCGCGCCGGTGGGGGGTGGTCGTCCCGGCCGGGTTCGTGCTCCTCGACCCCTTGACGCTCTCCGATCCGGTGCTCTTCCTCCGCGAGAAGATCGCGTGGATGCGGGCCGCCGACGCCGCCGCCGCGCCGACCGACGTGCTCGATCTGCGCCTCGGCGCGGCCGCCGGGAGCGTCGCGCTCGCGTTCACGGAGCCCGCCGAGCTCCAGCGCAGCGGCCGGGGACGCCGCGGGGGTGCGACGGTCACGACCACCGAGATCCGCTTCGCGGTGGCGCGCCGCGACGAGGTGCTCGCACTCGCGGCGCGTCGGATCCGCGTCGGGTGACGCGAGCTCAGATCGCGATGCCACCCGCGACGAGCGACTCGCCGTCGTACAGCGCGACCACCTGGCCCGGCGCCACACGCGGCTGACGAGCAGCGAAGATCACCCGCGTGCCGTCGAGGTTCGCCTCGAACGGCTCGCCGTGCGCGCGGACCTGCGCGAGCAGCGGAGCTCCGCTCGGTCGCGCATCGACGAACGACAGCTCCCGCAGCTCGACGAACGGCCGCAAGAGATCAGTGCGCGACCCGATCGTGACCGTCGCGCGCGCGGCGTCGATGTCGACGACGTAGCGACGCTCCCCCGTTGCGACCCCGAGGCCACGGCGTTGTCCGACCGTGAACCGGTCGATGCCGTCGTGGTGGCCGACGACCGCGCCGGCGGTGTCGACGACCGCGCCCGATGCCGTGTTCGCGCGGGCACCGATGAACGCGGTGCGTTGGCCGCGTTGGATGAAGCAGACGTCCATGCTCTCCGGCTTGTCGGCGGTGCGCAGCCCGAGTGCCGCGGCGCGGGCCCGAACCTCGGCCTTGGTGAGCTCGCCGACGGGGAACCACGTGCGCGCCAACGTCGGTTGCCCGAGCATGTAGAGGACGTACGACTGGTCCTTGGCGGAGTCGACCCCGCGACACAACCGGTAAGCGTCGCCGTCGCGCTGCACGCGAGCGTGGTGCCCGGTCGCCAGCCGGTCGAAGCCGAGCGCCTGGGCACGCTCGAGCAACCGTCCGAACTTGATCGCGCGGTTGCACTCGACGCACGGGTTCGGGGTCGAGCCGTTGGTGAAGGCCTCGACGTACGGGTCGACGACGTGTCGCGTGAAGTCGTCGGCGAGGTTGAACACGTAGTGCGGGATGCCGAGCTGCGCGGCGACCCGGCGCGCATCCTCGACGTCGGACACGCTGCAGCATCCGGAGTCGGACTCGCCACCCCACAACTTCAGCGTGACGCCCGTGACGTCGTGTCCCTGGTCGCGCAGCAGCGCGGCCGCGACCGACGAGTCGACCCCGCCGCTCATCGCGACGAGGACCCGCTCCGCGCTCACGCGGCGACACCCGCCGAACGGAGCTGCGCGACGGCGCGCGGTACCAACTGCAGCGCGGCGTCGACGTCGGCGTCCGTGGACGCGAACCCGAGGCTGAATCGCACGGACGACAACGCGTCCGCGCGCGGCACGCCCATCGCCTCGAGCACGTGTGACGGCTCACTCGCGCCGGACGAGCACGACGAGCCCGCGGCGGCGAAGAGGCCTTCGACGTCGAGCAGCACGAGCAGCGCCTCGGCCTCGACGCCCCGGAACCCGAGATGCGCGTTCCCCGCCACCTTCCGACGACGATCGCCGTTCTCGAACGCGTCCGGGACCGCGGCGAGGAGTCCGTCGGCGAGACGATCGCGGAGCCGGGCGATGCGCGAGGCGTCGACCGCCCTGGACGCGACGGTGGCCCGCAGCGCGGCGGCCATCGCGACCGCGCCGGCCACGTTGGAGGTTCCCGACCGCAGCCCGCGCTCCTGTCCTCCGCCCTCGACGAGGGGCTCGAGCGGCGTCGCGCCGCGCACGACGAGCGCACCGATCCCCTTCGGGCCGCCGAACTTGTGGGCTGAGATCGCGACGAGGTCGGCACGGGCGGTCGCCGTCGCGACGTCGAGCCACGGCACCGCCTGCACCGCATCGGTGTGCACCACGGCGCGGGGCGACCGTTCACGCACGAGCTCGACGGCGCGGTCGAGCGGTTGGATCGTGCCGACTTCGTTGTTCACGAGCATCAGCGACACGACCGCGGTGCGCGCGTCGAGCGACGCCGCGAGCTGTTCGAGCGCCACGATCCCGTCGGCGTCGGCGTCGATCCGAGTCACGGGGAAGCCGTCGAGCTCGAGGCGGTCGACCGATGCCAGCACGCCCTTGTGCTCGAACCGGGCGGTCACGACTCCGTCGCCGGCACCCGACGACCGCGCGGCACGGGCGGCGCCCTTCACCGCGAGGTTGTCGGCCTCGGTCCCCCCAGCGGTGAACACGATCTCCGCGGGCATCGCGCCCAGGAGCTCGGCGACCTCCTCGCGGGCCTCCTCGAGCGCGTTCTTGGCCGCCTGTGCGGCCCGATGACCGCCGGAGGGGTTGCCGAACTCCATGGCCAGGAACGGTTCCATGGCGTCGACCGCTTCCGGACGCATGGGCGTCGAGGCTGCATGGTCGAGGTACACGCCGTCGCTCACCCCGGGAAGTCTACGAGCGAGGCTCGCCAGGACGGCCTGCGCGATCGTTGCCAGGAATAACTGTCACACCCCCTGGCGATACTCATGACATGGCAACGCAACTCCGCCTCGTCGACCCCCCGCCCACCGAGGTTCCTGCGCCGCGCGCCGCACGTTCGTCGGCGCCCGCGCGCCGGTCGTCACCGGCCCGCCGAGGCCGTGTCAACGCACCTCGCACCACCTCCGGTTCGAGCCGCCGAGCCGTGCGCTGGGGCGACTGGCAGCTCGACGCCAGCACCCGGCGCATCGGTCGCGCCGGGATCGCCGCCGCGCGTGAGGCGCTCCAGCAGGCAGTCGACGCCGACCCGCTCTCCCGCGCCAGCTGAGCCGGCGGACGCCGGCCCCAGGCCCGACGTCACGTCTCCCCCAACTTCACCTCTGTGAAAGCCTGGTCGTACCCTTGTGCGCATGGGAAACGGTCCTGACGCCGCACGCGAAGACTGGCGCGAGCTCGCCGCCAAGGAGCTGAAGGGCGATCCCGACGCGCTCGTCTGGCAGACCCCCGAAGGCATCCCCGTCGCGCCGCTGTACACCGCCGCCGACCTCGAGGGCCTGGAAGCCGTCGACACGATGCCGGGGTTCGATCCGTACCTGCGCGGCGTGCGCGCCACCATGTACACGAACCGGCCCTGGACGATCCGCCAGTACGCCGGCTTCTCGACCGCCGAGGACTCCAACGCGTTCTACCGGGCCAACCTCGCGGCCGGTCAGATGGGGCTGTCGGTCGCGTTCGACCTCGCCACACACCGGGGCTACGACAGCGACCACCCGCGCGTCGTCGGCGACGTCGGGAAGGCCGGCGTGGCGATCGACTCCGTGGAGGACATGAAGATCCTCTTCGACGGGATCCCGCTCGACAAGATGTCGGTGTCGATGACCATGAACGGCGCGGTGCTGCCCGTGATGGCGGGCTACATCGTCGCAGCCGAGGAGCAGGGCGTCGACGAGGGTCTGTTGGCGGGCACCCTCCAGAACGACATCCTCAAGGAGTTCATGGTCCGCAACACCTACATCTACCCGCCTGAGCCGAGCCTGCGGATCGTGACCGACATCATCGAGTACACGACGAAGCGCATGCCGAAGTTCAACTCCATCTCGATCTCCGGCTACCACATGCAGGAAGCCGGCGCGACTGCGGTGCAGGAGCTCGGCTTCACCCTCGCCGACGGCGTGGAGTACGCGCGCGCGGCGATGTCGCGCGGCCTCGGCATCGACGACTTCGCTCCGCGGTTGTCGTTTTTCTTCGGGATCGGCATGAACTTCTTCATGGAGGTGGCGAAGCTCCGTGCCGCCCGACTGCTGTGGTCGCGCCTGATCCACCAGTTCGACCCGCAGAAGCCGACGTCGCTCATGTTGCGCACGCACTGCCAGACCTCGGGCGTCTCGCTCACCGAGCACGACCCGTACAACAACATCGTGCGCACCACGATCGAAGCGCTCGCCGCCGTTCTCGGTGGCACGCAGAGCCTCCACACCAACTCGTTCGACGAGGCGATCGCGCTCCCAACCGAGTTCGCGGCGCGCGTCGCACGCAACACCCAGCTCATCCTCGCCGAGGAGACGGGCGTCACGAAGGTGGTCGATCCGCTCGGCGGGAGCTACTACATCGAGTCGCTCACCAACAGCCTCGCCACGGAAGCCTGGAAGCTGATCGAAGAGGTCGAGGCGCTCGGCGGCATGACCAAGGCGGTCGAGTCGGGCATGCCGAAGCTCCGCATCGAGGAAGCCGCGGCGCGGCGCCAGGCGGGCATCGATCGCGGCGACGAGGTGATCGTCGGCGTCAACAAGTACCGCCTCGACCAAGAGGGCGAGATCGACGTCCGCGACGTCGACAACACCGCGGTGCGCGAGCAGCAGCTGGCGCGCCTCGCCACGCTGCGTGCGAGCCGCGACGAGGCACGCACCCAGGACGCCCTGCAGCGGCTCCGCGACGGCGCCGCGAACGGCGCCAACCTCCTCGAGCTCTCCGTCGACGCGTCCCGCGCCCGCGCCACCGTCGGCGAGATCTCCGACGCGCTCGAAGACGTGTTCTCACGTCACCGCGCCACGATCCGTACGATCGCCGGCGTGTACGGCGAGCGCTACGAGGGCGACGACGAGTACGAGGCGGTCCAGGCGCGCGTGAGCGAGTTCGCGGCACGCGAAGGCCGGCGGCCGCGCCTGCTCGTCGTGAAGCTCGGCCAGGACGGGCACGACCGGGGCGCCAAGGTGATCGCGACGGCGTTCGCCGACCTCGGCTTCGACGTCGACGTGGGCCCGCTCTTCCAGACACCCGAGGAGGCGGCCCGCGACGCGATCGAGAACGACGTGCACATCGTCGGCGTGTCGAGCCAGGCAGCCGGTCACAAGACGCTCGTGCCCGAGCTGATCGCGCAGCTGCGCAAGCAGGGCGCGGACGACATGTTGGTGGTCGTCGGCGGGGTGATCCCTGCGCAGGACTACGCAGAGCTGAAGGAGTCGGGGGTGGCAGCGGTGTTCGGGCCGGGCACCAACATCCCGCACGCGGCCGACGAGGTCCTCGACCTGCTCGACCGGGAGTGAGCGGCAGCGACGCCCGGGAATCACGGCGGAGCACGAACGACCGAGGCGTGTGGGCAAGACTGCTCCGGTGAGCTCGCTGGCCAAGGGAGTGCTCGACGGCGATCGGCGCTCACTCGCCCGCGCCATCACGCTCGCCGAATCGACCCGCGTCGACCATCGCGGCGAAGCCGAGGCGCTCCTCGCGGAGCTGCTGCCCGCGACCGGCGGCGCGGTCCGCATCGGGATCTCCGGCGCGCCGGGTGCCGGGAAATCGACGTTCATCGAGACGCTCGGGCTCCACCTCATCGATCGGGGTCACCGGGTCGCGGTGCTCGCGGTCGACCCGTCGAGCACACGGAGCGGCGGCTCGATCCTGGGTGACAAGACCCGGATGGAGCAGCTGACCCGTTCTGCCGACGCGTTCGTGCGCCCCTCGCCGACCGGCGGCACGCTCGGCGGGGTCGCGCGGCGCACGCGCGAGGTGCTCCTGCTGTGCGAAGCCGCCGGGTTCGACGTGGTCCTCGTCGAGACCGTCGGCGTCGGGCAGTCGGAGGTCGCGGTCGCCGCGATGGTCGACCTCTTCCTGGTGTTGGTGGCGCCCGGTGGCGGTGACGAGCTGCAGG
>DASUMF010000239.1:0-3839 GCA_036277835.1 Acidimicrobiia bacterium | reverse complement strand
GGGCCGAGCTCCTTGGCGAGGTAGCGCGCCACCGACTCGAACGCGGCCTTGGCCACGCCCATCCAGTCGTAGAACGGCCACGCGACGTCGTCGTTGTCGAAGTCGAGCCCGACCACCGACCCGCCGTCGGGCATGAGTGGCAGCGCGGCCTTCGTGAGCGCCTTGAGCGAATACGCCGAGATCTGCATCGCGGTCGCGACGTCGTCCCACGGCGCGTCGAGGAACCCGCCGCCGAGGCACGACTCGGGCGCGAACCCGATCGAGTGCACCACCCCGTCGAGACGCCCACCGACCTTGCCGGCGAGCGCGTCGAGGTCGTCGGGGCTCTGCACGTCGAGCTCGACGAGCTGCACGTCGGAGGACGGGAGCTTGCGGGCGGCGCGCTCGGTGAGTCGCATGACGCGACCGAACGACGTGAGCACCACCTCGGCACCCTGCTCCTGCGCGACCCGCGCGATCGAGAAGCCGATCGACGCGTCGTTGAGCACGCCGGTGACGAGGATTCGCTTGCCCTGCAGCACGGTGCCTCCCAAGCGTGGAGCGAGTGTGGAACGAGTCGGATCAGAGTGGCATGTTCGAGTGACGGCGACGGCTGGGCACCTCGCGCTTGGTGTGCAGCCGGTCGAGCGCGTTCGCCAGCACGCGGCGCGTGTCGGACGCCGTGATCACGTCGTCGACGTAACCCCGCTCGGCCGCGATGTACGGGTTGAGGAACCGCTCCTCGTACTCGAGCACGAGCTCCTGCTCCTCCGCCGCTTGTCGTGCGGGGTCCTCGATCGCCTGGAGCCGGCGCCGGTGGAGGATCCGGACGGCCGGCGGGGCGCCCATCACCGCGATCTCCGCGGTCGGCCACGCGACGCAGTAGTCGACGCCGAGCCCGCGGGAGTCCATCACGATGTAGGCGCCTCCGTACGCCTTGCGCAGCACGACACCCAGGCGCGGCACCGTGGCTGCGGCGTACGAGTGGAGCAGCTGCGCGCCGTGACGGATGATGCCGCGCCACTCGAGGTCCTTGCCCGGCAGGTACCCGCTCGTGTCGACGAACGTGACGACCGGGATGTTGAAGCAGTCGCACCACTGCACGAACCGGGCCGCCTTCTGTGCGGCGTCGATGTCGAGGCTGCCCGCTTGTTGCATCGGCTGGTTGGCGACGATCCCCACCGTGCGCCCCCCGAGGCGGCCGAGGCCGGTGACCATGCTCGGTGCGTACACGGCGCGGAGCTCGAACCAGGTGTGTTCGTCGAGCACGTCGTCGACGACGAGGCGCACGTCGTAGGGCGACGTCGCGCGCGCGGGCACCGCCGCGGCGGCGCGCGCCGCGTCGCGGTCGATCGGGTCGTAGGGCTCGTCGAACGGCGGGTCCTCGAGGTGGTTCGACGGCAGATAGCTCAACAACACGGCTACCGCGTGGAGCGCCTCGTCCTCGTCGGGGACCACGAGCGCCGCGACGCCGCTGTGCCGTTGGTGGACCGCCGTGCCACCGAGGCGGTCGCGATCGATGGCGACGCCGGTGAACTGCACCACGACGTCGGGGCCGGTCACGTACGCGAACGCGTCCTCGGTCATGATCACGTGGTCGGCGATCCCGAGCATCAGCGCCGGGCCCGACACCGCCGGCCCGACGAGCACGATCACGATCGGCACCACGCCTGACGCGTCGGCCAGTGCACGTGCCGCCCGCCCCCACGCGTGCAGCGATGCGACGCCTTCGTTCACGTCGGCGCCCGACGACGCGACCCGCCCCACCACGGGGATGCCGAGGTCGACGGCGAGCCGGATGGCGCGGGTGATGGTGTCGCCTTCCGCTGTCCCGATGGCACCGCGGTGCTTGCCGCCGTCGATCGAGAACCAGCTGACGCGCCGGCCGTCGATCTCGCGGATCTCGGCGTCGGCGGTGTCGCTCCGATGTCCGAAGAGGGGCGTCGGAGGTGGGCCGTCGGTCACGCGAATCCTGGACTGGCGCGCGTCAGGCGCCGGCGGCAGCGCCGACGGGTGCGAGGATCAGCGTGGCGTTGTGACCACCGAAGCCGAACGAGTTCGACAGCACCGGTGCCGGCGTGAACGGGCGAGGCTCGCCGTGCACGACGTCGAGCCCGATCTCGTCGCCGATGCGCCCGAGGTTCGCGGTGGGCGGGATCGACTCGTTCTTGATCGTGAGCAGCGCGATCGTGGCCTCGGCCGCACCGGCACCCGCGATCATGTGACCGGTGACGCCCTTCGTCGACGTGACGGGCGGCACGCCTTCGCCGAACACCTTGCGGATCGCCTCCGCTTCCGACGCGTCGTTCAGGGGTGTCGAGGTGCCGTGCGCGTTCACGTGCCCGATGTCGGACGACTGCAGCCCCGCGTCGTCGAGCGCGAGCTGCATGCACGCGGCCGCACCCTCACCACCGGGTGACGGTGCAGTGATGTGGTAGGCGTCGGCGTTGCGGCCGTAGCCGAGCACCTCGCCGTAGATCCGCGCGCCGCGCGCCTGCGCGCGCTCGAGCGTCTCGAGGATCACGAAGGCCGCACCCTCGGCCATCACGAACCCGTCGCGATCGGCGTCGAACGGGCGCGACGCGTGCTCTGGGTCGTCGTTGCGACTGCTGAGCGCCGTCATCCGAGCGAACGCCGAGATGGTGAGCGGCGTGATCGGCGCTTCGGTGCCGCCTGCCGCGACCACGTCGGCGGTGCCGTCGCGGACGAGGCGCACGCCTTCGCCGATGGCCATGCTCCCCGCCGCGCACGCGGTGGCGATGCAGAGGTTCGGGCCCCGCCAGCCGAAGTTGATCGAGATCGCGCCGGCGGTGGCGTTCGGCATCATCATCGTGACGAAGAACGGGCTCACGCGGCTGGCGCCGCGGTCGAGGAACGTCGCCTCGTTGATCTCCATCGTCTCGAGCCCGCCCACGCCGGTGGCCGCGATCACGGCGCAGCGGCTCGGGTCGGCACCCACGTCGCCGGCATCCGCGAGCGCGTCGGCCGCCGCGGCGAAGCCGAGCTGGGTGACCCGGTCCTGGCGGCGGACGTCCTTCGGGCCGAAGTACGGCGTCGCGTCGAAGTTCTTCACCTCACACGCGAACTGCACCGGCAGCTCGGACGGGTCCCACCGCTCGATCCGACCGGCGGTGCCGCGCCCCGCGGTGACGGTGCTCCACAGGGTGTCGAGGTCGGTACCGGCGGGCGTCTTCGCGCCCATGCCGGTGACGACGACCCGTGTGCGCCCGCGCGCATCGAGGAACGCGTTGTCGGTCATCCCTTCGCTTCCACCTTCGACAGGACGAGATCAACGGCCTGCCCCACCGTCGCGACGTTCTCGAGGTCCTCTTCGGGCACCGAGATGTCGAACCGCTCCTCGAGGCCCATCACGAGCTCGACGAGGTCGAGGCTGTCGGCGTCGAGGTCTTCCTTGAAGCGCGCCGTCTCGGTGACGGTGTCGGGCTCCACGCTCAAGACGTCGACGGCGACCTCTCGCAGTGCGGAGAGCGCCTCTTCACGTTCCATTCTCTTCCTCCAGTGTCGGTGTGACGGATCGTTCGGTGGTGCGACGTTCGTCGGGTGCGCGCGACGACGCCGCGCGTGCTCGACTGGTGCTCAGTGGCCCATCCCGAGGCCGCCGTCGACGGGGACCAGCGCGCCGGTCACGTACGCGGCCTGATCGGAGCAGAGGAATGCGACGACCCCGCCGACCTCCTCAGCCGTGCCGAGCCGCCCGAGCGGGACGGTCTGTTCGGCCCACGTGCGCCAATCGTCGGGCAGGCCGTCGGTCATGGCGGTCACGATAGGTCCAGGGGCCACCACGTTGCAGGTGATGTTGCGTGACGCGAGCTCTCGGGCGACGGCTCGCGAGAGGCCCA
>DASUMF010000238.1:0-2233 GCA_036277835.1 Acidimicrobiia bacterium | reverse complement strand
CTCGTCGGTCATGTCAGTCGATCGGTCGCTCGTCGCGAGGGAAGGCGCGCTGGAAGGCCTGCGCGAGCCGGAACATGAGCGCGTCGGTGCCCGGTCGGCCGATGAGCTGGAGGCCGACGGGCAGGCCGTCGACGAACCCGGCGGGCACACTGAACGCGGGGAGCGAGCACCAGTTCTGCATCATCGCATGGCTCACGTAGGTGCCGGCGAAGTTGCCGTGCGCGTAGCGCTCGCCGTCGGTGGTCCACGCCGCGTTCCAGTCGTCGACCTTCCGCGCCGTGAGCTGCGCGGTCGGCGCGAGCAGCACGTCGTACTCGTCGAAGATGGCCATGAAGCGGTCGAGGTTGCGACCGCGCGCGTCGGACATGGCGAGGTACTCGTCTTCGGTGGGACGCTCCCCCATGAGCCGTCCGCCGCTGCCGAACATCTGCGACGCGGTCTGGAAGTGCGCGAAGAAGTCTTCCCACACGGTGTCGGTGGGCTCGACGGCGGCGCCGAGCGCCGTGAATCCCTGCGCGGCCTCGCGGATCGCGGCAATCACGCGCGGACTCTCCTCCAGCGCGTACATCGACGCGAACCCGAAGTCGTCGGTCCAGGCGAAGCGCATGCCCTCGACGCCGTCGTCGATCGTCGCGAGCGGGTCGAACGACCAGTCCTGGAAGCTGAAGAAGTCGCGGCCGTCGGGGCCCGACAACGCATGGGTCATGATCGCGGCGTCGCGCACGTCGCGCGTGAGCGGGCCGGTGCTCGCGGTGAGGGCGATCGCCGGCGCGTGCGCGTAGCGCCACGGGATCCGACCGGGCGTGGCCGCGACACCGACCACTCCGGAGTAGGCCGCGGGCAGGCGGGTGGAACCGCCGCCGTCGGAGCCGAGGGCCAGGGGCACCATGCGCGAGACGGTGGCGGTGGCAGAGCCCGAGCTCGACCATCCCGGCACGCGCTCCTGGTCCCACGCGCTGCGCGCCTCGACGTCCCAGTTGAAGACCTCACCCCGCTTGCGCGCCTCACGCATGCCCGAGCCCATCTCGGTGTTGGTACCGACGATCACCGCACCGGCGGCGCGCAGGCGCTCCACCTGGATGTCGTCGCGCGCGGCCTCCGGCATGTGCCGCTGTGTCGCCATGTCGAAGTAGGGCAGGCCTTCCACCGAGATGTGATCCTTGATCGAGACCGGGATGCCGTGCAGCGGCCCGAGCTCCTCGCCGTCGAGCACCGCCTGCTCGGCGGCCTTGGCCTGGAGCCGCGCCGCCTCGGCGTCGATCACCTGGAACGCGTGGAGTCGGGGCTCGAGCTCCTCGATGCGGCCGAGGAAGTGGTCGGTGACCTCGACCGGCGACACGTCGCCCGACGCGATCAGGTCGCGGATCTCGTGGGCCGGCATCCAGGTGAGCTCGCGGGTCATGTGGCCTCCAGGGAGAGGATCGCGGTGGCGGCGGCCTGGAACATGCCGCCGATGGTGTGCGTGAGCGACGTGCGCAGCCCGTCGACCTGCGCGGCGGCCTCGCCGCGCAGCTGACGGACCGACTCCTGCAGCGCGTACATCCCGTACATGCCGCTGTGGGTGTAATTGAGGCCGCCGCCGTTGGTGTTGACGGGGAGCGAGCCGCCGCTCGCGGTGTGCCCGTCGGCGACGAACGCGCCCGATTCGCCGCGAGCGACGAACCCGAGGTCTTCGAGCGCCATGAGCGGGATGTTGGCGGCCGCGTCGTAGAGCATCGCGTGGTCGATGTCGCCGGGTTGCAGTCCCGCGGACGCGAACGCGGCCGCGCCGGCGCGCACGAACGCGTCCGACGACGTGAGGTCGGGCATCTGGCTCGCCAGCGCGGCACCGTTGGCTTCGCCCGCTCCGAGCACGTACACCGGTGGCCGCGGCAGGTCGGCGGCGCGCGCGGCCGACGTGACGACGACGGCGCCACCCGCGTCGGAGGTGACACAGCACATCGGCCGGGTGAAGGGATACGCGACGAGCGGCGCGTCGAGCACGTCGTCGACGGTGATGGGATCACGGCGGATCGCGCGCGGGTTGCGTGCCGCCCACTCGCGCTGGGTCACCACGACCTGGGCGAGGGTCGAACGATCGAGCCCACGGTCGCGCAGGAACCGCAGCGTGCCGAGCGTGAGCAGCGTCATCGGGCCGACGGTGCCGAACGGCAGCTCGAACTGTCCCTGCCAGCCGTCGGGCGACGGTCGGAACCCGGGGCCGCCGATGAACGAGCGGCCACTCTCGCCGTGT
>DASUMF010000237.1:0-2675 GCA_036277835.1 Acidimicrobiia bacterium | reverse complement strand
TGATCGCGGAGGTCACGGCCGGGTTGTTGATCACCCATGCGACCGCGAGGTCGACGAGTGACATGCCGGCGTCGTCAGCGAGCGTTCCCAGCGCGTCGGCCGCGTCGAGCTTGTGCTGGTTGCCCGGGATGCTGAGGTCGTAGCGCGCCGGGATCCGCGCCGCGCGGTGACTGGTGAGGTCGTCGGCTCCCTTGCGCCACTTCCCGGAGAGCCAGCCACCACCGAGGGGGCTCCATGGGATCACGGCCATGCCGTAGCGCTGGCACGTGGGCAACACGTCGGCCTCGATGCCGCGCACGAGCATCGAATACGGCGGCTGCTCGCACACGAAGCGCTCACGCCCGCGTCGTTCGGCGACCCACTGCGCCTCGACGATCGCCGAGGCAGGGAAGGTCGAGCTGCCGAGGTAGCGCACCTTGCCCTGGTGCACGAGGTCCGACAACGCGGCGAGCGTCTCGTCGATGTCGGTGTCGGGATCGGGGCGGTGGATCTGGTACAGGTCGATGTAGTCGGTGTCGAGCCGGCGCAGGCTCTCCTCGCACTCCCGCATGATCCAGCGGCGCGAGTTGCCGCGCATGTTCGGGTCGTCGCCCATGCCGCCGTGCACCTTGGTGGCGAGCACGACGTCGTCGCGACGCCCTTGCAATGCCTTGGCGACGATCGCCTCCGACTCGCCCGCGCTGTACACGTCGGCGGTGTCGATGAAGTTGATCCCTGCGTCGAGTGCGGCGTGGATGATGTCGACCGACTCGTCGTGGTCCCGGTTTCCCCACGCGCCGAACATCATCGCCCCGAGGCACAGCGGGCTCACGGACACGCCGGTGCGGGCGAACGGGCGGTACTCCATCACAGCCTCCTGTCGCGTGTGACTCGTCGTGGTGATGCGAGCGTGCTCGCGCCCGCCGACGGTACCGGCGGGCGCGAGCAACACCCCAGGAGGCACGCGTCGCTACGCAGCGCCGATCTTGTCCCTGGTCGTCCGAGCACCATCCTGCTTGGCGAAGGTGTTGGGCACGGGGTACTCACCGAGGACGAACAGGAGCGTCGCGGCGTGCTGCATCTCGACCGGGGCGATCGTCGCCGCGGTCTGGATGCCGGGCTTCGACTTCACGCCGTCGATGGCCGCGAGATACGTGGCCGCGGCCCCGTTCTCGAGATCGAGCGCGAGCTTCGCGAGTCCGGGCACGTCGGTGACCGACGCGAAGACCTTGTCGACCGCCTTCTTCACCGTGAGGTCGACGCCCGTGACCGCCTTCTTGCCTGCGCCGGTGAGCACACCGTTCCACGCTGCCGCGTGGTCCCGGTGCTGGCTCTGTGCAGTCGTCGCGAAGTTCACGACCGCCGGCGGCACCGCCCCGAGCTTGCCCGCGGTGGCGGCGTCGATGCCGGCCTGGTAGGTGGCGACGGCCAGGTTCTCCAGTGCCGCGGCCAGTCCGACCACCGCCAGGTCGCCGGTGAGGTTCTGCCCACCCATGACCGAGCTGAACACCCCGGCGCTGCCGGTGCGCGCGGCGGCGCTGGCGAGCCCGGTGGCACCGCTCCCGACGAGTGCGGCGCCGCCGATCAGCGCACCGCCACCCAGCAGGAAGAGCCGTCGGCTCGTCGGGGTGGCGACGAGCTCGGCGATGCCGTTCCCGATGTCCGGGTTGGACTCACGCCACGCGTCGAGGCTGTCACGCATCGACGGCAGCGACTCGTGGTGAGCGTCGACGATGTCGCTCGTCATCGAGCGAAGCTCGCGCTCGTCGACGGGCATGGGCTCGGTCGTTCGCTTCCAGCGCCTCACTGCACTGCTCCTTCGTCGGCGGGACGAGCCAGGTCGGTCTTGATGAACGCGTTCGGGAAGCCGACGCTGCCGGCCGCAGCAGGCAACGCGGCCGCGTCGGGCGGGAGGGCGATGAGATTCGCGGCATCGGCGGCGAGCAACGCACCCACGGCACTGAGTGTGGCCGCGTGCTGCGCTTCCACGCCCATGATGCTGGCGGTGACGGATCGCCCGTTCTTGTTGGTGAAGTTCGGCACGTTCGCCACGTACGTCGACGTCGCGGTGTTCTCGAGCTCGAGCGCGAGGTCGACGACCTTCGACGCATCGGTCAGCCCGGGCGCGGCGTTGTTCACGACCTGGACGAGCACCGGATCGGGTCCGGTCTGCGCCTTGCCTCCGAGCCGGGTCGCGGCGGCGTTGAACGCCTTGGCGTGATCGGCGTGTTGCGTCATGGTCATCTGCGCGAACGCCTTCACCACGCCGTTCGCCGACGCGCCACCGATGAAGTCGAGGGTGAGCGCGGTGCCGTACGTCGCCACCGCGAGGTTCTCGAGCGACGCCGCGGTCTGGAGCATCTGCACGTCCGTCGTCTTGTCGGCGAACGCGGGCGACGCGAGCAGCGCAACCATTGCGGCACCGAGCCCGGCACCGGCGAGCAGCCCGGTGCTCGGGACACCGCTGAGCAGGTTCGAGTTGCGGATCGCGACGTCCGTGGCGCTCGGCACGAGCGACGCGCCGTTGCGGCGGTCGTCGTGACCGACCTCGACCAGCTCGTCGAGTGAGTCATGTGTGACGCGCATCGCGTCGGAATGGAGGTCGTGCGATTGCTCGAGCAGGTCGCGCAATCGCAGGTCGTCGATGGGCATGCGCACTCCTTTTCGGGATCGAGCTCGTCGATCCGCACTGCGGG
>DASUMF010000236.1:0-13055 GCA_036277835.1 Acidimicrobiia bacterium | reverse complement strand
CACGCGTCGAGGTCGACCACTGGATCGATCTCGACCCCCCGATCGCCACGCATCTGTTCGGCGTGGCGCAGACCATCGGTCGCGCCCAGGATGCCGCCCTCGGCGCCCGCCGGGTGGGAGTGATCATCGCGGGCGACGAGGTGCCGCACGTGCACCTCCACGTCGTGCCCTTCGACTCGGTGGCCGAGCTGTCGTTCGCACACGCCGACCCGAGCCCTCCCGACGGTTCGATCGACGCCGCCGCGGCAGCCATCCGCGCCGCGCTCCGTAACCTCGGCGCCGAACACGTGTCTGACTGACCATGCGCGAACCCGTCGACGACGCGTCGCGAGCGCGCAGTTGGATCGAGCGCGACGCGTCGGTCGTGTGGCACGGCTTCACCCAGATGGCCACCTATGCCGACAACGCGCCGATCGTCATCGACCACGCCGAAGGCCACGAGCTCGTGGCGGTCGACGGTCGCCGCTACCTCGACGCGATCTCGTCCCTCTGGGTGAACACGCTCGGCCACTGCGTACCCGAGCTCGACGACGCGTTGCGGGACCAGCTCGATCGCGGCGCGCACTCCACGATGTTGGGCAACGGCAACCGCGTGGTCGTCGAGCTGTCGGAGGCACTCGCCGCGGTCGTCCCGGTCGACCACCCGCACTTCCTCTACGCGTCGGACGGCGCGTCGGCCGTGGAGCAGGCGCTCAAGATCGCGTTTCAGTACTGGGTGAACCGCGGGGTGGAAGGACGCACCGCGTTCCTCGCCTTCGGCGGGGCCTACCACGGCGACACCATCGGCGCGCTCTCACTCGGTGATGCAAGCTTCGGCACGGCGATCTTCGACCCCTTGCGGTTCCCGGTGCTGCGTGCTCCGGGGTTCGACGAGCCGTCCTGCTTCGAGACCGCCGTCGCGATGGTGCGTGCACACGCCACGCAGCTCGCCGCGGTGGTGGTGGAGCCGTTGGTGCAGGGCGCCGCGGGCATGCACCTCGCCGATCCCGATGGTCTCCGCGCGCTCGGCGACGCGTGCCGCGACCTCGACGTGCTGCTCGTCTGCGACGAGGTGGCGACGGGCTTCGGGCGCACCGGCGCGCTGTTCGCGTCGCAGCGGTGCGGGTTGCGTCCGGATCTGCTCGTGCTCGGGAAGGGGCTCACGGGCGGCTACCTCCCGATGTCGGCCACCGTGGCGAGCGACGCCGTCTTCTCGAGCTTCCTGGGCCCGGACCAGGGCGCGCAGACGCTGTCGCACGGGCATTCCTTCTCCGGCAACGCCCTCGCGGCGGCGGTCGCGCTGCGTCATCTCGAGCTGTTCGACACGTGGCGCGTGCTCGACAACGTGACCGAGCGCTCCGACGAGCTGCGCGGGCTGCTCGTCGACCGCATCGCCCCGCACCCTGCGGTGCGCGAGGTGCGCCTCGAAGGGCTCATGGGTGGCGTCGAGCTCGAGCCACGCGCCGACATGCTCGTCGGGCGGCGGGTGAGCGCCGCCGCGGTCGAGCGGGGGGTGCTGCTGCGCCCGCTCGGTGACGTCGTCGTGATCATGCCCCCGCTCACCGTCACGTCGCACGAGCTGCACCGCATCGTGCACGCGTTGAGCGGTGCGCTCGACGAGGTCACGGGATGAGCGCACCCGCGAACGCCGGGAGCTGGCGCGACTGGAGCGCCGTCGAGGCCGACAACGTTCGGGCGCGCGGCCAGTGGCGCGCGCCCGTCGACTTCGACGCCGACGGGCCCGAAGGGAAGCTCGCCGACGACGGCCATGCCGTCGTGTCCTTCGCGTCCAACGACTACCTCGGGCTCACCCAGCACCCTGCGGTGCTCGCGGCCGCGCACGCCGCAGTCGACCGATGGGGAACGGGTGCGGGAGCCGCACGTCTCATCGTCGGGTCGCGACCCGTCCACACGGAGCTCGAACGGGAGCTCGCCGACTGGAAGCATGCGGAACGTGCGGTGTTGTTCAGCACCGGCTTCGCCGCCAACCTCGGCGTGCTCACCACGTTCGCCGGGCCCGACGTGCTCGTCTGCTCCGACGAGCTGAACCACGCGTCGATCATCGACGGGCGCAAGCTCTCCGGTGCGCAGCTCGAGGTCTACCGCCACGCCGACGCGGCGCACGTCGACGAGCTGCTCGCCGCGTCGACCGCGACGCGTGCGGTCGTGGTGTCCGAATCGGTGTTCTCGATGGACGGCGACGTCGCGCCCGTCGACGACCTCGTCGACGTGTGCGCGCGACACGGCGCGCTGCTCGTGCTCGACGAGGCGCACGCGGTGCTCGGCCCCGACCTTGCATCGGTCGCCGGCATCGCCGCTCGGCACGGAGCCGGCATCGCCGCACAGCACGGAGCCGGCATCGCCGTTCGGCACGGAGCCGGCGACGTGCTGCGGGTCGGCACGTTGTCGAAGACCCTCGGCGCGCTCGGTGGGTACGTCGCGGGCCCGGCGGTCTTCACCGATCTCCTCGTGAACCGCGCCCGCTCGTACATCTTCACCACCGCGTCGACGCCGGCTGACGCCGCGGCCGCACTGGCGGCGCTCGGTGTGGTGCGCTCCGGCGAGGGGGACGAACTCCGCGCCCGTCTGCGACGCCACGTGGAGCGCCTGCGGCCCGGTCACCCGTCGCCGATCATCCCGTACGTGTGCGGCGACGAGCAGGCCGCGCTCGACGCCGCTGCCGCGCTCCTCGACGAGGGTCTGCTGGTGACGGCGATCCGCCCACCGACCGTGCCGCCGGGAACATCCCGGCTGCGCGTCACGGTGTCGGCGACGCACACCGACGACCAGGTCGAGCGCCTCGCCCGGGCGCTGACGACGCATTTCCCGTGAGCGTCGGGCCCGAGGGCCGCGGCGGAGGCGAACGCGCGCGCCCGCGCTGTCTCGCGTTCGTCACCGGCACCGCCACCGAGATCGGCAAGACGTGGTGGACGGCCGCGGTGGCGCGGGCGCTCGACGCGACCGGGTCGAGGGTGGCGCTGCGCAAGCCCGTGCAGTCGTGCGACCCCGATGACGTGACCGACGCGGAGATCCTCGCCGCCGCGACCGGCGACGACGCCGACGCGGTGACACCCGCGCATCGCACGTACCGCGTCGCGTGGGCGCCGCCGATGGCGGCCGATCACCTCGGGCAACCGCCGTTTCGCGTCGCCGAGCTGGTCGAGGAGCTGTCGTGGCCCACCGGCACCGACATCGGCCTCGTCGAAGGCGTCGGCGGCCCTCGTTCTCCGGTCGCATCCGACGGCGACAACGTGACCATGATCGACCTGCTCGACCCCGACGTGGTGGTGCTCGTGGCCGACGCGGGGCTCGGCACCGTGAACGCGGTCCGGCTCGCCGCCGCCGCGCTCACCACCCGCCCGCTCGTGGTCGCACTGAACCGCTACGCGGAGGACGAGCTCCACGAGCGCAACCGTGCCGTGCTCGTGTCGGACGGGCTCACCGTGGTGACGACGCCCGCGGAGCTCGCGGCGATGCTCAGACGGTTCGCCCGGTGAACGCAGCCAGCCGGTCCTCCGGTGGAGCATCAGCCGGGATGGTGACTTCGGCGCCGAAGACACCGGACGCCCGCCAGTCGTCGCCGATCATCTGTTGCGCGATGCCGAACGCGACGTCGAGCACGTCGGCGTCGAGCTCCATGCGCTGACCACTTCCCCTCGCCAGGTCCCAGGTGTGGGTCGCGACGTCGAAGATCGCGATGTCGAGCGCCGCGCCGGCAGGCATCTCGCCGAACGGCAGCACGACCATCTTGTCGAGCACGCCCGGCGGTGAATATGCCTCGATCGCGCGGTCGGACGCGGCCCGGAACGCCGCCTTGTAGTCGGCGCCGAGGTTGTCGCCACCCATGATCTCGCCGAGCTGGTCGTCGGG
Source organism: Acidimicrobiia bacterium (assembly GCA_036277835.1). Classification (GTDB taxonomy): domain Bacteria; phylum Actinomycetota; class Acidimicrobiia; order IMCC26256; family DASPTH01; genus DASUMF01. The sequence continues at coordinate 9,206 of DASUMF010000236.1, read as the reverse complement.
CACCGAGCCCTCGGCCGCCGCGATCGCGAACATCTTCGCGCCGCCCGTGATGTGGTTCAGCACGTCGCGCACCGTCCACTCGTCACACGGCGTCGGGTTGTCGAGCTGTGCCGGCTCGATCCCGTCGACGACCCGTTGGGTCTCGTGCAACACCTTGGTCATGGTCGCCAGCTGGTCCATGTGTCCGCCTCCCCCGGTCTCGCTCGCTCGAACGGCCCGGGTCCGCCGGGCCACCGGTCATTCGCTCTCGTCCACCGCGCGGATCACGTCGGCGGCGGGCGTGGCGCCGGGCGCGACACCGCGGCGCGCGGCGTCGTTGGCGAGCCGCTGGAGCGCAGCGTTCACGGGGGTGGGAACGCCGTACAGGCGGCCGAGCAGGACGATCTCGCCATTGAGGTGGTCGGCCTCGATGGCGCCGGTCCCCCGCGCCAGGCTCTGCCACGACGACGAGCCGGGCCGCGAGCCCGCCGACGGGCCGCGCCACGGGAACAGGTCACCGCGACGCTCGACGTCCTCCTCGCGCGAGGCGACGTCGATCCCCGCCGCCGCGAGCACGGCGTCGCCTTCGGCTCGGGCTCGCGCGTGGAGCCCGTCGATGCCCTGCTCGCGCCCGATGAGCGCGTCGATCGCGTTGCCCAGGTTGTTGAGGAGCTTGCGGTACTTCCAGCGCATCACATCGGCGCGCGGCTCCGACACGAACGATGCCGACGAGAAGGTGCGCGCGATCTCGAGCGCGGTGTCGTCGACACCGGAGGGTGCGCGGCCGATGTCGAGGATCCCGGTGACCGGCGCCGCGTTCGCCTCCACCACACCAGGGTCGAGGTGCATCGCCGGCAGTACCACGCACACGCCGTACACGTTCGCGAAGTGCCGGAGCGCGTCTCGCTCGTTGGCCACCCCGTTCTGCAGGCACACGATCGGCGTCGCGATCGGCGCAGCGTCGCGGAGCGCGAGCAGCACGCTCGCGGTGTCCTGGCTCTTCACGCACACGAGCGCGGCGTCGCCGTCGCGGAACGGCACGGAGGCGACCGTCGGGTGGACGGGCATCGGGAGCACGACGTCCTCATCCGGAGCGAGCAACCGCAACCCGCGCTCGCGGATGGCGTCGTGGTGCGCCCCACGGGCAACGAGGAGCACCTCGTGGCCATGTTGATGGAGCCGGGCACCGACCACGCCTCCGATCGCGCCCGCACCCACGACGATGAACCGCATCGACCCACCCTTGCACAACGGGCCGATGCCACATCGGGCCGCGTGTCCCGCGGCGCCGGCTCAGGGTGCTCACAGCGCGCGCTGGGCACACTCTCGTCACCCCCTCAGGATGGACGAGGTCGAGACGTGAAGAGCTGGTTGCGGAACGGAACCGAAGTGTTGAGCCGGCGAGAGGCGCTGAGCATGTTCGGCGTCGCCGGCGTGGCGCTCGTCGCGGCCGCGTGCTCCGACGGGGGGTCCAACGACAACGCGGCGAGCAGCTCGGCGACGTCGGCGAAGGACTCCGCGTCCGGATCGACGACGACCACCAGCCCGACCGCGACCACGAGCGCCGGGGCGACCACCGTCGACTGCGTGCTCACCCCCGAGATGACCGAGGGTCCGTACTACCTCGACGACCAGGTGATCCGCCGGGACGTCACCGAGGGGAAGCCCGGCCTCCCGCTCCAGCTCGACCTCACGGTCGCCGACGCGTCGTCGTGCACGCCGATCCCCGGCCTGATGGTCGAGATCTGGCACGCCGACGCGGCGGGCAGCTACTCGGGCTTCGGCGCGGGCGGTTCCACGACCACGTTCCTGCGCGGCGGGCAGAACGCCGACACCGACGGCAAGGTGCAGTTCAACACCATCTATCCGGGCTGGTACCAGGGCCGCACCGTGCACATCCACGTGAAGGTGCACGACGGCAACACCGTGCACACCACACAGCTCTTCTTCGACCAGAGCCTCACCGATCAGGTGTTCACGAAGGCGCCGTACCAGGGACACTCGGGCGGCACCACGAACAGCCAGGACAACATCTACGGCGGCGGCGGGAGCTCGACCACCCTCAAGACGACGAGCTCAGGCGACGGCTACACGGGCTCGCTGGTGTTGGGCGTGCAGCGCTGACGCCGGCTCATCTCACGCGGTCGGGGTCGGCCGATCCTCGTAGGCCTGGCCCTCACGGGCAACGAATGGGAGCCCCGCTTCGCGCTCGAGGAACTCCGCCATCCAGTGCACTGCCACGCGCCGGGTGACGAACTGCGGTCTCGGGTCACTGCCGTGGCGCCACTCCCACACCTGCTGACCGCTCTCGGTCTCGTAGCGGGCGAGCCGGAAGCCGGCGTCCGCGGCGTGGGCGATGACCACCTGGTCCTCGAGCTCGACGATCAACGGGTTCAGCACTGTCGCCATGGACGGTGCGCTACCCACCGATCCGACCGGGCGAAACCCCCTCGGCTCAAGAACGCGGTCGGTGGATGCCGATGAACGGGTGGGGCGATCCACCAGGCGAGTCGCAGGCAGGACGAGGGAGGTCACCATGACGATGCTCCAGGCGGTGCACGACCACGACGACGAGCTGCTCTCGCTGCTCGACCCGGTGACCCGGCTCCCCCGCCGCGGGCTGTTCGTCGACCGATGCGCGGTCGCACTGACCCGCGCCCGTCGCTCCCGCACCTCGATCGGCGTGATCTCCGTGACCTCGGCTGCGCTCGATGCCTGCGACGACACGACGCGTGATGCGATCCGGCGTCGCATCGCAGTCGCCGTGCTGTCGGTGGTGCGCGCCGACGACACCGTCGCCCGCTTCGACGACCGGTTCGTGGTCGTCTGCAACGAGCTGCGCAGCTCCAGGGACCTGCACACGATCTCGACGCGCCTCGCCAACGTGCTCCAGCACCAGGCCGGCTGCGTGAACTCGACGATGGTCGAGCCGACCACGAACGTCGCCGACCTGCTCGATCTCGTCGACGCCGGCTGAACCAGCGCCGGGCGACGACCCGGTCCACCTACGGCTCGAAGCCGACCTCGTTGATCTGCTCGGCGATCTGCTCCTGCAGCTCGAGCACCCGCGCCCAGAGCTCCCTGCGGCGTTCGTCGTCGTCGCCGAGCCCGCCGATCGTCTCCACGACGCCGTGTTGCTCGCGGATCAGCGCCGCGATCCGCTCACCATGCTCATCGCTCGGAATCACGGGGCGACCGTAGCGCGCGCCCTGGTCGCGCGTGAGGTGAGCGTGTGAGTGAGTGGGCCGCCAGGGAATCGAACCCTGGACCAGCGGATTAAAAGTCCGATGCTCTGCCAACTGAGCTAGCGGCCCGCGGCCATTCTCGCAGGTGCGATCACGGCGCGTATCGCTCGGCGTCGTGACGGCACTGATGGTTCTAGAGTCCTCGCGATGACGGCCGGCGACGAACGCGTGACCGGTGGAACGCTCGCCGCACCGTCGTCGGCACCGTCGCGCGGCGAGGCGACGTTCCCGCTCGCGACCGGACTGGGCTTCTCGGTCGAGCAGATCCTCAGCGGCGCGCTCGCGGAGCCGGTCGACTACCTCCAAGCTCACGACGAGTGGGTCGTCGTGCTCGCAGGGTCGGCGGTGCTCGAGGTCGACGCCGAGCCACGCGAGCTGCGCGCGGGCGACTGGCTGCTGCTCCCGGCCAGCGCCCCACACCGCCTCGTGACCACCGAGCCCGGCACCAGCTGGCTGGCGGTCCGCAGCACCCCATGACCCTCATGGCGCTCCCCGCCGACTCCCGCTTCCGCACGATGGTCGACGTGTTCGAGTGGATCGCCACCCGCGGCGACCAGCCCGCGTTCACGGCCACCTCCGCCAGCGGTGAGGTCGTGCGGCTCGGCAGTGCGCAGCTCGTCGACGCGATCGCACGCGCCGCGTCGGCCCTCCAGGCCAACGGTGTGGACCGGGGCGCCGTCGTCGGGATCCACCTCGACAACCGCGCCGGGCTCGAGGCACTGGTGCTCCACTGGGCCGCGCAGTGGATGGGAGCGGTCCCGACGCCGCTCGGGACGCGGCTGACCCTCCCGGAGGTCGCCTACATCGCGGGCGACGCCGACGTCGTGCTCGTCTGCTCGGCGCTCGACGGCCTGCCCCTCGCCAGTCAGGTCGTCGACCAGCTGCCCGCGGCACGCCTCCTCGACTGCTCTGCGGGTCTCGACGCGCTGCTCGCCGGCCACGGACAGGCTTCGCCGGCCACCCTCGACGAAGAGGATCTCGCCGACATCCTCTACACGTCGGGCACCACAGGGCACCCGAAGGGTGTCGAGCTCACGCACGCCAACAACGTGGCGGCCGGCCTCGAGCTGGCGAACGGGTCGTCGCTGACCGAGGGAGACGTCTACCAGTCGGCCATCCCCTACTTCACGTCGACCGGCGTGCACACCAATCCGCTCATGTGCCTCGTCACCGGCGTGCACCTCGTGATGGAGCCGACGTTCGACCAGTTCGTCGTGCTCGAGCGCGCCGCCGTCGAAGGCACGACCACGTATCTCGCGGCGCCCTCGATGTTGAGCCTGATCATGCGCGACGTCGACACCACGACCGCGCCGCCGAGCCTCCGCTCGCTGATCTTCGGCGGGTCCGTGATGAGCGCGCCCACGCTGCTGCGCCTGGCCGACGCGTTCCCGCACTGCGCGCTCACCAACCTCTACGGCCAGACGGAGGCCGGCCCGAACGGCACGGTGTGCATGCCCGCCGACATCCTCCGCAAGGCGGGATCGATCGGCAATCAGGGCATGGGCCCGTGGACGACCTTCGCGGTGCTCGACGACGCGGGGGCGCCCGCTCCCGTCGGCGACCTCGGCGAGATCGTGCTCCGCTCGCCGTCGGTGATGCGCGGCTACCGCGGCAAGCCCGAGGCGACGGCCACGACGCTCGCGGACGGATGGCTCCACACCGGCGACATCGGGTACGTCGACGACGAGGGCTTCCTCTACTACGCCGACCGCAGCAAGGACCTCATCATCCGCGGGGGCATGAACATCTCGTCGGCCGAGGTCGAAGCGGTGTTGCTCACGTACCCCGGCGTCGCCGACGCCGCGGTGATCGCGGTCGACCACGAGATCCTCGGCGAGGACGTGCTCGCCGTGCTCGTCGCGCCCGGCGGCGTCGATGTCGACGCGCTGCGCGCGTACGCGCGCACCCAGCTCGCCGACTACAAGGCGCCGCGTCACGTGACGTTCGTCGACGAGCTGCCCCGCAACGCGATGGGCAAGGTGCTCAAGCGTGAGCTGCGCGACGACCTCGGCGGCACCGGGCCGACCGCGAGCACGCCGTGACCACCGACGCCGAACTCGCGCAGCGGGCGCAGTGGATCCGCCTCGAGACGATCCGCCTGGTCGACGTCGCGGGGAGTGGCCACTATGCCAGCGCGTTCTCGGCCGCCGAGCTGTTCGCCGTCCTCTACTACGACACCTTGCACATCCGACCCGACGAGCCGGCGTGGCCGGACCGCGACCGCTTCCTGCTCGGCAAGGGCCACGCGGCGATCGGCCTGTACCCCGTGCTCGCCGACCTCGGCTTCTTCCCCACCGAATGGCTCGACGACTACACCCGCCTCGGCAGCCCCCTCGGCGACCATCCCGACATGACGAAGGTGCCGGGCATCGACTTCAGCTCCGGGTCGATCGGCCACAACCTGTCGGTCGGAGTGGGCATGGCCCTCGGCGCCCGCATGCAGCGGCGCGACCACCGCACCTACGTGATGCTCGGCGACGGCGAGCTCCACGAGGGCCAGGTGTGGGAAGCGGCGATGGCCGCATCGCACTTCGAGCTGGGCAATCTCGTGGCGATCGTCGACGCCAACGGCTCGTGTCTCGACGGTCCGACCTCCGAGGTCATGGGCATCGAGCCCATCACCGGGCGCTTCGAGGCGTTCGGCTGGCGGACGGTGGAGATCGACGGTCACGACGTCGCGGCGATCCGGGCCGCGCTCGACGCGCTGCCGGAGCCGACGTCCATCACACCGACCTGCGTGATCGCGCGAACGGTGAAGGGCAAGGGTGTGTCGTTCATGGAGGACGCGCCCGAGTGGCACCTCGGTTTCCTCGGGCCGGCCGACCGCGCCGCGGCCGAGCAGGAACTGCGCGCCGATACGTCTCCCGGCGGCGGCGCATGAGTGCGCCGATGGGCGAGGCGAGCTGGAACGTCGAGACCTCGAGCCACCTGCTCGACACGATGGTGTTCGGTGAGGAGCTCGCCGATCTCGCGGAGGAACGCGACGACGTCGTCGTGCTCACTGCCGATCTCATGACGTCGAACCGCACCGACGAGTTCTGGCGTCGCCACCCCGATCGCTACGTGAACCTCGGCATCGCCGAGCAGAACATGATGGGAGTCGCCGCCGGGCTCGCCACCTGCGGCTTCGTGCCGTACGTGTCGACCTTTGCATCGTTCGCGAGCCTCCTGTGCGCGGAGCACCTGCGCACCGACCTCGCCTACACCCGCCTGCCCGTGCGGGTGCTGGCCCATCACGCCGGGATCTCGATGGGGTTCTACGGCACTTCTCACCACGCCGTGGAGGACATCGCCGTCACACGTTCGATCGCGCACCTCACGGTGGTGGCGCCCTGCGATGCCGCCGCCACCCGTGCCATGCTGCGCAGCACGATCGACCAGCCGGGGCCCGTGTACGTGCGCCTCGGGCGAGGTCGCGAGCGCGCGGTGTACGACGAGCTCCCCACCTTCGAGCGGGGCCGGTTCGTGCGGGTGCGGGAAGGGAGCGACGTGACGATCATCGCGACGGGCATCGGTGTGCGCGCCGCTCTCGACGCCGCGGCGAAGCTCGCGAGCGACGGCATCGACGCCCGCGTCGAGGATGCCGCCTACCTCAAGCCGTTCGACGAGCGCTCGGTGCTCGCTGCGGCGCGCGAGACCGCGGCTGTCGTCACCGTGGAGGAGCACAACGTCATCGGCGGGCTCGGAACCGCGGTCGCCGAGGTGTTGGCGCGCCACGGCGTCGCCACCCGGCTGGCGCTCCACGGGCTCCCCGACGACTACGCGCTGGTCGCGCCCCCGAGCCACCTCTACCGCCACTACGGCCTCACCGCCGACGGCGTCGCCGCCCGCGTGCGCGAGGTCTTGGGATGAGGGCAGCCGAGTTGCAGGACGACGGGCGCGTCGCGGTCGCCGAGACGGCGGAGCCGGCGCCGGGGGAAGGCGAGCTGGTGCTCGCCGTGCTCGGCGCCGGTGTCTGCGGCACCGACCTCCACGCCATCGAGAACGGCATCCCGGTCGGCAGCGTGCTCGGTCACGAGCTCGCGGGACGGGTGGTCGCGGTGGGTGCCGGCGTCGACGGCGCGCACGACGACGATGTCGTGTGCGCGATGCCGGTGATCGCGTGCGGCACCTGCGGTCCCTGCGTCCGCGGTGACCGCATCCACTGCGCGAATGGGGGCCGCCTGGTCGGGCTCGGCGGCGTCGCAGGCGCCTTCGCCGATTACGTGACGGTCGGCGCGAGCGAGAGCTTCCGACTCCCGGCGGGCTTCGACGCGTCGATCGCCGCGCTGGTGGAGCCACTTGCGGTCGGCCTCGCGGCGGTGGAGCGCGCAGCGGTGCAGCCGGACGAGGCGGTGGTCGTCATCGGTGGTGGCCCGATCGGGCTCGCCATCACGGTGTGGTTGCAGGTGCTCGGTGTCGGCGATGTCGTGGTGAGCGACCCGGTGGCCGGACGGCGTGCCCTCGCCGAGCGCTGCGGCGCCACCGCGACCGTCGACCCGACCGCTGAGCCTCTGGTGTCCGGCGTGCGAACGGTGCTCGGGAAGCGTCCCGACGTGGTGATCGAAGCGGCGGGCGCGCCCGCCACCATCGCGGCGGCCGTCGACCTCGCCCCCTACGACGCCCGCATCGTGATCGCGGGTCTGCACGCCGGACCGGAGTCGTTGCCCGCGAGCAAGGCGTTCCACAAGAACCTCTCGTTCGCGTTCTCGAGCTGGTATCGAACCCGGCACTTCGCGCACACCGTCCGCCTGCTCGAGCAGGGCCGTCTCGACCCGTCGGTGCTGGTCACGCACCGCGTCGGGCTCGACGGGTTGCCTGCCGCCTTCGACGCACTGCGCGTGCCGAACGACCAGGGAAAGGTGCTCGTGGTCCCATGAGGAACACCATGAACGGACGGTCGTGAACGACGCGGGGGATCTCGTCGGCAGGGTCGCAGTGGTGACGGGAGCCGGCTCCGGCATCGGTCGCGCGTCGGCGATCGCGCTTGCGGCCGCCGGCGCGTCGGTGGCCGTCGCCGACATCGACGACCCGGGCACGGCCGAGACGGTCGCGCGCATCGTCGGCGAGGGTGGCGCCGCGCGCGCGTTCCACGTCGACGTCGGTGAGCCATCGTCCTGCGAAGCGTTGATGGCCGGCGCCGTCGAAGCCTTCGGTGGGCTCCACGTGCTGCACAACAGCGCCGGCGTGGCGCTGATGGGCCGGGGCGACGGCCTGTTCCACCGCATCGACCCCGACGTGTGGGACCGCGTGATCCGCATCAACCTCTCGGGCACCTTCTACTGCTGCCACTACGCCTTCCCGTACCTGCGCGACAGCGGCGGTGGATCGATCATCAACACCGGCTCGTCGATGTCGACCCTTCCGAACGGCTCGCTCGACGCGTACGCGGCATCGAAGGGTGGCGTCGCCATGCTCACGAAGTCGATGGCGATGGGCGCGGGCCAGCGCGGCATCCGCGTGAACACGATCTGCCCGGGCTACGTCGACACGCCGATCAACAGCGCCATCTGGGACAACGAGGAGGCGCGCCTCGGCTTCGAGGCCGACCACGCGACGGGGTTGCAGACACCCGAGGAGATCGCGGACGTGGTCGTGTTCCTCGCGGGCGACGCATCGCGCAGCCTCACCGGCGCGACGATCACGTGCGACCGCGGGTGGACCGCCTTCAAGCTGCCGGCCGCGGCCCGCCCTCCCCGCCGACCGCCGGCGTGACCCGACGGGGCGGTCGCGGCACGAAGCCACTCGTGCGGGCGACGTAGTCGGTGTAGCCGGGCCGCCGTCGTGCCATGTCCTTCTCGAGCAACGGCTTCCCCGTCTTCGCCATCAGGGTCCACGTCATCAGGACCGGCGACAGCACCGTGAGCGCGCCCTGCCACTGCGCGCACGCCACCAAGAAGATGCCCCACCACACGCACGCGTCGCCGAAGTAGTTGGGATGGCGCGTGTAGCGCCAGAGCCCTCGGTCCATCACCTGCGACCGATTCGCCGGGTCGGCCCGGA
>DASUMF010000235.1:0-4783 GCA_036277835.1 Acidimicrobiia bacterium | reverse complement strand
CGAGCGGCGACCCGCCGACCAGGCCGATCCGCCCCTCGGGCACCCCGAAGCGGGCGTCGTCGGCCGCGATCACGATGTCGCAGCTCGCGACGAGCTGCAGTGCGGCGCCGAGGCAGAACCCGTGCACTGCGGCGATGATCGGGAGCGCGAGGCCGCGCACCTCCCGGTGGAACTGCTCGGACCGCTCGAGGAACCGCTGCTGCTCGGCAGCGGTCTCACGGGGTGCGTTACCTGTGAGGTCGCCGCCCGACGAGAACGCCGCGCCCGCACCGCGCAAAAGTACGCACCCGACATCGGGGTCGGCTTCGGCGTCGGTGAACGCCCAGAGCAGCTGGTCGCGCGTGCCGCCGACGCGAGCCGAGATCGGGTTGCGCTGCGCGGGGCGGTCGAGCACCACCTCCGCCACACCGTCGGCCTTCTCGTAGCTGATCTCGTCGAGTTCCATCACATCTTCACTCGCTCGCTCGTTGCGGCCCGGAATTGCTCACCCGTGCCCGCTCGCTCCTGCGCTCCTACGCTCGTCCCTCGCTTCGGAGCTCCATTGGTGGTCTAGCTCATGAGACCGGGCACCGCACCCACCGGGACGAGCGCCCCGCCTCGGACACCGAGCTGAAAGGGCTGGTGTGCGTAGAGTCCTGCGTCGATGAACCCCACGAACCTCGCCCGGCTGCTGCGCCCGACGTCGATCGCGGTGGTCGGCGCGAGCGAGAAGCTCGGGATGTCGAACAACGCGGTCCTTCCCATGCTCGACCGGGCTGCCGCGGGCGGGCCGGCGCCGGCCCGGCTCCACCTCGTGAACCCCAACCGCGACTCGGTGTACGACGTCGCCACCGTGCCCAGCCTCACCGCGATCGGCGAGCCCGTCGACGCGGTGCTGTCGCTGGTGAGCGCGGCACGCTCCATCGACGTCGTCGCGGAAGCGGCCGCGCTCGGTTGCGGCGGGGTCGCGGTGGCGGCGGGTGGCTTCGCCGAGCTCGGCGACGAAGGGCGCGAGCTGCAGGCTCGGTTGGTCGACGCCGCCGGAGACCTGGCAGTGGTCGGTCCGAACTGCAGCGGCTTCATGAACGTCGGACTGGGAGCGAACCTGTTCACCGGCGGACGCATCTCGCTCGCCCCCGGCGGTGTCGCGGTGGTGTCGCAGAGCGGCTTCCTCCTGCGCTCGACCCTTGCCGCGGGCCAACAGCGCCAGCTCGGGTTCGGCATCGCGGTCTCGTCGGGCAACGAAGCGGTCTGCGAACTGCACGACTACCTCGACGTGCTCGCGACCGACGACGACACGCGGGTGATCTGCCTGGTGATCGAGAAGATCCGGTCGGCCGACGCGTTCTTCGGTGCGATCGAGCGCGTCCGGCAGGCCGGCAAGGCCGTGGTCGCGGTGAAGCTGGGGCGCACCGAGCGCTCGCGCGACATCATGCGCTCCCACACCGGTGCGATCGCCGATGAGAGCTGGGTGTACGACCTCGTGCTGCGCGAGCTCGGCGTGGTCACCGCCGTCGACATCGACGACCTGCTCGACCAGGCCCAGCTCCTCGCGCAGCTCCCGATCGAGCGATGGTCGCCGGTGGGTGGCGTCGCGGTGATGGCGTCGTCGGGTGGCGTGGCGGGCGTCGCCGCCGACACCGCGGTGATCGAGCAGGTGTCGCTGCCGGCGCTCGACGCACTCGCGCCGTGGGTGCACGAGCGGGTGCCGGGCGAGGGAAGCGTGAACCCACTCGACCTCACCGGGTTCGTGATGCGTGATCGCGACCTCCTCCTCGAGATGTTCGACGGATATGCGAACGCCGACGGCGTCGACGCGCTCGTGCTCTGCTGGTGGGCAGGCGAGAACGACGAAGGGTGGAGCCGCACGCTGCTCGAGCCCTTCGCCGAGGTCGCGCGGCGCGCCGGCATCCCACTCGTCGTCAGCCCGGTCGAGGCCACCGCGGTGGGCAGCTGGACGCGCGGCTTCCACGACGACGGCCTCGCCTTCTGCCGCGGCCTGCGCTCCACCTACCGCGCGCTCCGCGCCCTCGACCGCGTCGCGCGCTCCGATGTTCGCCCCGTCGCACGCACCACGTCGGGGGGCGGCGAAGCCCGGCCCGCGCTCCTCACCAGCGAGGCAGGGCCGATCGCGTCGTTCGCCGACGCGATGCGTCGACTCGAGGCAGCGGGCGTCCCGGTCGCGCCCTACGTCGTGCTCGAGCCCGATGCCGAGGCGCCGTTCGCCGACGCAGACACGTTGGGCGAGCGTCTCGTGGTGAAGCTGGCCGACGTGCCGCACCGCACCGAGCTCGGCGCGGTGCGCGTCGGCGTCGCGGCAACCGAGCTCGCGGCCACCGTCGACGAGCTCCGGGCCGTCGCCCGTTCGCACGGGGTGCCCGCGACGGTCGCGGTGCAGGCGATGGTCACCGGCGTCGGCGAGGCGTTCGTCGGGATCCAGGGTCGCACCGACCTCGGACCGATCCTGCTGTTCGGTCTCGGCGGCGTGCTCGTCGAAGTCGCCGGTCAGGTCGACGGCGTGCTCCTCCCGCTCGCCCCCGGCGATGCGGCACGGCTCGTCGAGCGCGTCGCCGGCGACGCTGCGTTCGCCCGCCTGCGCGGCCAGACCCGCTGGGCACCCGAGCCACTCGTGGCCGCGATCGAGGCCGTGGCCGCGCTCTGGGAGCGTGAACGCGACTGGCTCGCCTCCGCCGACCTCAACCCGCTCGTGGTCACCGCGGACGGCGTGGTCGCCGTCGACGCCCTGCTCGTCGGGGAGTGACGCGAGCGACATCGCCCGGACATTCCCCCGGGCATACGCTCGCGGCATGCCCGACACCTCGATCGACGACATGACGAGCTCGTTCGACGGGTTGCACACCGCGCCCATGGACAGCCCGGGGAAGCCGGCGATGCTCAGCCACGTCGCGTACATGACGCGCGACACGGCGGCCACCGCCGACTTCTACACCCGCATCCTCGGCATGGAGCTCGTCAACGCGGTGCTCGACGACTCGATCCCGAGCACCGGCGAGCCCATCCCCTACTTCCACTCGTTCTTCCGGATGGCCGACGGCTCGACCGTCGCGTTCTTCGAGGCGCCCGAGCTCCCGCCGCTCGGGCCGCTGCCGCATCCGGCGTACGACACGTTCCAACACCTCGCCATGGAGGTCGACTCGCCCGCGACCGTCGACCAGTGGCACGAGTGGCTCGGCGCGCACGGCGTCGAGGTGCTCGGCCCCGTCGACCACAAGATCATCTACAGCATCTACTTCCACGACCCCAACGGTCTGCGGCTCGAGATCACCGCGCCCACGTCGAGCACCTGGAACGACAACGCGGACGCGGCGCGGGCGAGCCTCGAGGAGTGGAACGCGGTGAAGGCGCGCGTCGCCGAGCGGGGCGACGACATGGTCACCGCGCTGCACCAGCTCGCGGCCGAGCGCAGCCACCAGAAGGCGACCGGACGCGGAGCGGGTTCCGAGTGACCGCGCTCGAGATCCCGAAGCTGGTCAGCGTCGACGACCACGTCGTCGAGCCTCCGCACGTGTGGGAGCGCTGGCTGCCCGCCGAGTACCGCGACCGCGGCCCGAAGATCGTGCGCCGCGGGATCCGCGAGATCGACTACGTCGGCACCGCGAGCTACGTCGAGCACTTCGACGACGACTCCCCCACCAAAGTCGACTGCTGGATCTACGAAGACCTCGTCTACACGCACAAGCGCATGGTCGCGGCGGTCGGGTACCCGCGCGAGGAGCAGACGCTCACACCGATCACCTACGACGACATGCGCCCCGGTTGCTACGACCCGAAGGCCCGCCTGGAAGACATGGACGTGAGCTGGGTCGAGGCATCGATGTGCTTCCCGACGCTCCCGCGCTTCTGCGGACAGACCTTCGCCGAGGGCAACGACAAGGACCTCGGCCTCGCGTGCGTGAAGGCGTACAACGACTGGATGGTCGACGAGTGGTGCGGCGACTCCGGCGGTCGCCTGATCCCGCTCCAGATCATCCCGCTCTGGGACGTCGACCTCGCCGTCGCCGAGGTGCAGCGCAACGCCGCCCGCGGCGTGCACGCGGTGTGCTTCAGTGAGCTGCCGTACCACCTCGGGCTCCCGACGATCCACAGCGGCTACTGGGATCCGTTCTTCGCCGCGTGCGCCGACACGGGCACCGTGGTGGCGATGCACATCGGCTCGTCGTCGAAGATGCCCGCCGCGTCACCCGACGCGCCGCCGTCGGTGAGCGCCACGCTCGCCTTCGGCAACGCGATGTCGTCGCTGATCGACTTCTTGATGTCGGGCCTGCTCGTCCGCCACCCGAAGCTGCAGCTCCTCTACGCCGAGAGCCAGATCGGCTGGATCCCGTACGCGCTGCAACGGGTCGACCAGGTGTGGGAGGACAACCAGGGCTGGGCGCAGACCAAGCACATCCCCGAGCCGCCGTCGAGCTACTACTACCAGAGCGTCACCGGCTGCGTGATCAACGACCCGCACGGCCTCGCGTCGCTCGACGAGGTCGGTGTCGAGAACGTCACCTGCGAGACCGACTACCCGCACAGCGACTCGAGCTGGCCCGACACCAAGGCCGTGGTCACCAAGCTCGTGGCCGGCCTGCCCGACGACCAGGTCGACAAGATCGTGCGCGGCAACGCGATCAAGCTGCTCCAACTCGACCTCGACTGATCACCGCGCGTCGGCGGTGCCCGTCACGCGGTGGCGTCGGGAGTGAAGGTGCGGGCGGCGAAGCGCCAACCTCCAGGCGTCCGCACGACCTCGTCCTCGTACACACCGACCATTCCGATCGCGCCGCCCACGAGCAGCACG
>DASUMF010000234.1:0-14152 GCA_036277835.1 Acidimicrobiia bacterium | reverse complement strand
CGCGACCGCGCCACCCGCAACCTATACGGGCGCAGAGCTGCGAGCGATCGCCCGGTACCCTCCGTGCGTGGTCACCACGCGCGTGCTCGACGCCTTCACGTCCGACGACGCGAAGGCGGTGCGAGGCCTCGCCGAAGCGATCGAGCGCACCTCCGGCGTCGAGCCCTTCGGAGCCGAGACGTGGGCCGGTCTCGAAGGGCGCAGCGTGCTCGGCGATCGAGGGATCGTGGTGGTCAGCGACGACGACTCGGTCGTGGCGTACGCCCACGCGTCGCATCACCACCCGGAGGAGTGGTCGCTGGAGCTCGGCACGCTCGACACCGCTCGCGAGCTGGTCGCGATGCTGGTGCACGACGCCGTTGACGCAATCGCCCGAGCGGGCGGCGGTCACGTCACGCGCTGGGCCCACGGTGTGACGCCCGACGACGATGCACTGGCAGCCGCCACCGGCTTCTCGCACGATCGCGACCTCCTGCAGCTGCGCGTGCCCCTGCCGCTCCCGGTTCCGGCGGCATGGCCCGACGGGGTGACCGTGCGCACGTTCCGACCGGGCGTCGACGAGGAGGCATGGCTCCCGGTGAACAACCGCGCCTTCGCCGGGCACCCCGAGCAGGGCGACTGGACGATCGATCTCCTCATGCAACGCGAAGCAGAGGAGTGGTTCGACCCGGAGGGCTTCCTCGTCGCGTTCGACGACGAGGGCATGGCGGGCTTCTGCTGGACGAAGGTGCACCCACCCGAGCCGCCCCGGGAGCCCGATGCGCTCGGCGAGATCTACGTGATCGGCGCCGATCCCCGCTGGCACGGGCGCGGGCTCGGCCGCGCGCTCACCACCGGTGGGCTCGAGTCACTGGCCGCCCGCGGCATCACCGTCGGCATGTTGTACGTCGACGGCGCGAACGAGGCGGCGGTCGGGCTGTACCGCGCGCTCGGCTTCGTCGACCATCGGGTCGACCGGGCGTACCGACGCGACGTCACCGCGGCGAGCTCGTGAGCGTCCCCGCGCCCCGCACCCGCTACGCGGCCGGCCGCGACGAGGTCGCCGCGCTGCTCGAGTCGTGGGGCGAGCCCAAGTACCGGACCAACCAGACGTGGGAGGCACTCCTCGCGCCGCGTCCCCTCGACGAGGCGACCTCGCTGCCGCGTGCACTTCGCGATCGGCTGGCCGCCGCGCTCCCCCTCGCGCTCGACCTCGCCACCTCGTCGACGGCCTCCGACGAGATGACCACGAAGTGGCTCTGGACCTGCGCGCGCGACGGCGCGCAGGTCGAGACCGTGCTCATGCGCTCCCCCACTCGCGCCACCGTCTGCGTCTCGTCTCAGGCCGGATGCGCGATGGGGTGCACCTTCTGCGCCACCGGACAGGCGGGCTTCGAGCGCCACCTCGACGAGGGCGAGATCGTCGAGCAGGTCGCGCGTGCCACGCACGCCGCGCCGCAGCGCGTGAGCAACGTGGTGTTCATGGGGATGGGCGAGCCCCTCGCGAACTACGACAACACGTGGGCCGCGGTCGAGCGCCTCCACGGCGACTTCGGGATCTCGGCCCGGCGCATCACGGTGAGCACGGTCGGCGTGGTCCCCGGCATCCGCCGGCTCGCCACCGAGGGCCTGCCGGTGACGCTCGCCATCTCGCTGCACGCGCCCGACGACGCGCTGCGCGACCAGCTCGTGCCGCTCAACCGCCGCTACCCCATCGCCGAGGTTCTCGACGCGGCCGCCGACTTCGCCGGCGCCCACGGACGGCGCATCACCTTCGAGTACGCGTGCATCGCGGGTGTCAACGACCACGTCGAGCAGGCCGACCGGCTGGGCGGTCTGCTCCACACGTTCCCTGGCGCCGGTGGCGCGCACGTGAACCTGATCCCCCTCAACGCCACGGCCGAGTACAAGGGACGCGCCGCTCCCGCCGCCCGCCTCAGGGCGTTCGCCGACCGGCTCGCGGCACGGGGCGTGACCGCCACCGTGCGGCGCAATCGGGGCACCGACATCGACGCCGCGTGCGGACAGCTCCGGGCGCGGATGGCGATACCCGTCGCACCTCCTTCATCGACAAGAATGAGCCCGTGAACAATTGGAAGTGGGTCAATCATTTCCAGCCGCAGACGCTCGTGATCGCGACGTTCCTCTGCTACATCGACGCCGTCTTCGGGCTCATCTTCGGTGTCGCCGCGACCTCCGTGCTCGCGCAGCTCGCGATCATCGCCCTCCTCGGCGCCGGCGGCTTCGGCATCGCCAACGAGAAGCGCTGGGGATACGCCGTCGCCGTCATCGGTGCGGTGCTGCAGGTGATCATGCTCATCGCGGTGTTCGGCGCCTCGGTGCTCACCTCGACCGCGATCATCAGCCTGCTGTTCGACGGCGCACTCGTCGCCCTGCTCGTGCACCCCATGAGCCGCGAGTACCAGCGCATCTGGTTCAAGTAGGCGCCCGCGATCCCTGCGTCAGGCGTTGCGTTGATGTCGCCTTCCTGCGATGCTGAGGATCGTCGGGAGGGGACGATCCGATGCAGAAGCCCGCAAGCTGGGCGCTGTTCGCCGTTGTTGTCGCCGCGGTGACCATCGCAGCGCCCACCGTTGGTGGCGCCGTTCAGAGCTCAGGCTACGGCCGCGCTGAAATCAGTCCGGTCACGCTCGTGTGTCCCGGGTGCCCCCATCCCATACCGCTCGGAATCAGCATGCTGGTGCCGAAGGGCTGGAAGACGAGCCGCGAAGCAGAGGTGTGGCGTGTGATCGACTCGCACTTCGGCCATGGCATCGCCGTCGGGCCCGCGGGCGGCCTGTCGAGCAGTGACGGGAGCTTCCTGACCGCTGCGACGGTTCTCGACTACTGCGAAGGCCAACATCTCCGGAACGTCACCGTCGAACAAGCTTCGGTGGCGAGCCAGCCGGCGCTCGTCGCGACGGGCTACTGGGACAACGGCGGCAAGCGGGTCACCTACTTCTTCGGACCTCAGTTCGCACCCGTCTTCGTCAGCTTTGACGGCCCCACGCGGGACGCGACGTTCGACCGGATGACGACCAAGATGATTGCGAGCGTCAAGCTCATCGGCGACAGCCGCCTCGATCAGACGATCTTCCGCTACGAGCACTAGCGCGACGAACCGAACACGCAGCCCGAGCCGCTGTCAGTCGCCGAGGTTCCAGACGATCAGCATGCTCTCGCCCGGCAGGTAGAACAGCTGACGACCGCACGAGATGCAGGGGCCGATCCTTCGCGGCCGGTCGCCCCAGCCTTCGAAGTCGACCGGGGCCTCGACGGGGTTGCGCGTCAGGCACTCGGGGCACACACCGCTGTCCTGGAGCGTCTCGGTCGGTCGCTCCGGCGCGAACGCGAGCGTTCTCTCGGGCATGCAATTGGCTTCGGCGTGTCGCCGTCTCGCATTGAGAGCGACGTCGGTCACGGTCGGGTGATCGGGTTGATCCGGGGTCCGAGGGTTTGGAGCCGCGCACCTCCGGGGTACGAACGTGACATGTACATCGGCTTAGGCACCCTCGTCGTCGTCCTCCTCATCGTGCTGATCGTGTACTTCGTCCGGAGGGCATAGACGCCCGCCGAGCGTCCCCAGCGGACACGCTCGCGACAACTGGTCAACCCGCACCGGCGCACGTTCATCGGCCCGTCGTTCCCTCGGGAACTGGCGGGCCGATGAGCGTTCGGCGCCGGACGCCTACACCCCCGACGGATCGGGTACCACCCGAGATGCCCATCTCTGCCAGGCACGAAGCCCCCGCCGCGCAACGACCGCGCTCGAGTCGAGCGGTGCACCGGATCAACGAGATGACCACCAGGCCGACGATGGCGATCGTGGTCACCGTGCTCGTCGTCGCCAGCTGGGTCGTCGTGATCGCCACCGGCTTCGACTCCGACGTGCAGTTCGTGTTCGGGAACCTCTGTGCGAGCACCACGCTCGTGATGGTGTTCGTGCTCCAGCACACGCAGCGCCGCGAGCAGCTCGCGTTCCAGCTCAAGCTCGACGAGCTCGTGCACGCGTCACCCGACGCAGACGACCGACTCGTCGCGGTCGAGGCGTCGTCCGACGACGAGATGCTCGACCTCGAGGACCGCCGCATCGAGCAGCACGTCGCGGCACGGCGCGACGACGACGCCTGATCCGTACGTATCATCCACCCGTGCCGATCGACGTCGCGCCGCTCGTTGCTCCTCGTACGACCGCGCTCCTGCTCAACGAAGTGCAGCCGAGCACGGTCAGCGGCCCAGGAGACCTGAACGCGGCCGGCGCGAAGGTGCTGCCCACGATCGTCGCGCTGGCCGTCGCCGCGCGCGCGGCAGGCGCGCAAGTCATGCACTGCGTGAAGGTCTTTCGCCGCGACGCGCTCGCACGCAACCGCAATGTCGCGCTCTACCGCCGGCGAGGGCTCCTCACCGACGAGGCCGCCGAACCCGATCCGCGACCCGTCGCGGGATCGGTCGTCGCACCCGAGCTCGGCCCCGACCCCCGCGACCTCGTCATGACGCGCCTGCACGGGATGGGTGCGGTCACCGACACGGGCGTCGTGCCGGTGCTGCGCAACCTCGGGATCACCAACGTCGTGGTGGTCGGCGTCTCGCTCAACATCGGCGTGACCAACACGGTGATGGACCTGGTGAACCATGCGTTCGAGGTGATCGTGCCACGCGATGCCGTCGCCGGCGTTCCCGAGGCGTACGCGGATCAGGTCATCGAGCACACGATCAAGAACCTCGCCACCGTCACGACCAGCGACGCAATCCTGGCAGCGTGGGCCTGAGCCGACCATGCCTTGGCAAGTTCCTCACAATCGGTTCACCCGAGAACCACACGAGGGACCGACACTCTGGATGTGAAGCCCGAACGCAGCCCCGAACGAGAGGTCTCGTCATGAAACTCCGCCATCTGGCCGCCGCCGGCATGATCGGCGCCATCTCCGTCGTCGGAGGTGCAGGAATCGCAGCCGCCCAGACCAGCGACGCTCCCGCAGCCACCCACAACAAGGCGACGTTCTGCGAGAAGGCCACCGCTCGCCTCCCGAAGATCCAGGACCGGCTCGCGAAGGTCGAACAGCGGAGCGCGTCGCTCGACACGCGTCTCGCCGACGCTCAGGCCAAGAACCAGGAGAAGCGCGTGGAGTTCCTCCAGGAGCGCATCGACTGGACCAACACGGTCCACGACCACCTCACCAAGGTGACGGACGAGATCAACTCGTACTGCGCATCCTGAGCGATCGCGAACGGGCGAACTCCTCGAACCAGGTGAGCGAGTCTGGATCGGTCAGTGAGCTGCGGCTCGCGACGTCGTCGGCCATCGCGCCGTTCAGGATGCGCTTGACCGGCACCTCGAGCTTCTTGCCCGACAGCGTGCGCGGGACCACCGGCACGGCGTGGAGCGCATCCGGCACGTGACGCGGCGACAGCTCGGTGCGCAGCGCCCCCGCGATCCGCTTGCGGAGGGCGTCGTCGAGCTCGATGCGGGGAGCGAGCGCGACGAACAGGAGCAGCTCGCCCATCACCTCGTCGTCGTCGCCCTCGAGGTACACCACGAGGCTGTCGTCGACCTCGGGCAAGGCGTCGACCACGGCGTAGAAGTCGCTCGTGCCGAGGCGCACTCCCCCACGGTTCAACGTCGCGTCGGAACGGCCGGAGATCACGCACGCGCCGTCGTCGTAGAACGTGACCCAGTCACCATGACGCCACACGCCGGGGAAGTCGGAGTAGTACGCGTTGCGGAGCTTCGTGCCGTCGGGATCGTTCCAGAACCCGACCGGCATCGACGGCATGGGCGACGTGATCACGAGCTCACCCTGCTCACCAGGCGCGCACAACGCACCGTCGGCGTCGAACGCCTGCACGTCGCACCCGAGCATGCGGCCGCTGATCTCGCCCGCGCGCACGGGGAGCCACGGCGACGCGCCGACGAACGCCGCACACACGTCGGTACCGCCGCTCATCGACGCGACCTGCACGTCGGCACCGACCGCGTCGCGCACCCACCGGAACCCGTCGGCCGGGAGTGGTGACGCCGTGCTCCCCACGCTGCGCAGCCGGTGGGGCGGCGGCACCACATCCGCCTTGCGGCACGCCATCAGGAACGACGCGCTCACGCCCAGCACGTCGAGGTCGGTATCGGCCGCGAGCCGCCAGAGCGTGCCGAGGTCCGGGAAGCCGGGATCGCCGTCGAACAGCACGAGCGTGGCACCGACGAGCAGCCCCGACATCAGGTAGTTCCACATCATCCAGCCGGTGGTGGTGAACCACGCGAACCGGTCGCCTTCGCCGAGGTCGTGATGGAGGCGGAGCGTCTTCTGGTGCTCGAGCGTGATGCCGCCGTGCCCGTGCACGATCGCCTTGGGCAGCCCGGTGGTGCCCGAGCTGTAGAGCACGTAGAGCGGGTGGTCGAAGGGCACCCGCTCGAACTCGAGCGGACCCGTCTCCGCACAGAGCTCGCCCCACGTGTCGTCGCCGGTACCCAGGTATCGGATGCGCACCGTGTGCACGAGCGTCGGCAGTGCGGCTTCGATGGCCGCCACCTCTCCCAGACGGTCGATGTCCTTGGTGCCGTAGCGGTAGCCGTCGACGGCGATCAGCACCTTGGGTTCGATCTGGGCGAAGCGGTCGACCACCGACTTCGTGCCGAACTCCGGCGCGCACGACGACCACACGGCACCGAGGCTCGCGGTCGCGAGGAACGCGACCAGGGTTTCGGGGATGTTCGGCGAGTACGCCGCGACGCGATCGCCTCGCCTCACGCCGTGGCGCTGCAACCCGACCCGACACCGCGCCACCGCCTCGGCCAGCTCGGCCCACGACAGCGCGATCGGTGCCCGGGTCTGGCTGTGCGCGACGACCGCGGTCTCGTCGCCTCGCCCAGCCGCGGCGCGCAGCGCGTGCTCGGCATAGTTGAGGGTGCCGCCCTCGAACCACCGCGTGCCGGGCATCGCCCGCGAGCGCAGCGCCTCCGCCGGCTCGTCGCCCCACATGGTGTCGACCCACCCCGCGATCGACTCCCAGAACGCGCTCAGCTCGTCGACCGACCACTGCCACAGGTCCTGGTAGCGATCGAACGACGGGCCGCCGCCGTCACGGAGCCATCGCAGATACGTGCCGAGCTCGGTCGTGCTGAGGACGTCGGCCGACGGCTCCCAGAGGATCTCGCCTCGCATCGACGTCCCTTCGTCCGGCACCGGGCCTCGTCGAGGGGAGCCTACGAGGGACGCAGCGCGCGATGCGGCCCCACGCGATCGAATTCACGGGTCGGCAACGCGCGCGTCGACTGCGCGCCCCGGCCAGCGGGACCACACGAGCCATCCGTAGACTCCGCGCATGCGGACCGCGGACGCGCTCGTCGCCGAGCTCGAGGCACAGCTGCGGCCACTCGAGATCGAGTTGGCCGAAGCGTGGTGGGCGTCGAACACGGAGGCGTCACCGGACGCCGACGCCCGCCGCACCCGCGCCGAGCTCGCGCGGCGCGAGTACCTCGCCGACGCGGCGGTGTTCGCCGAGCTCCGGGCCGCGCGCGCGACACCTCCCGCCGATCCGCTCCTGGCCCGCCAGCTCGATCTCCTCCACGACGCCTTCGTCCCCCACCAGGTGCCGGCCGCGCTGCGCCAGGCCATCGTCGAGCTCGAGACCCGTGTCGAGTCGACGTTCAACACGTTCCGGGGCACGATCGACGGCCGGCGCGTCGACGACAACGAGATCGCCGAGATCCTGCGCACGAGCAGCGACGTGTCCGAGCGACGGGCGGCCTGGGAAGCCGCGAAGGCGATCGGGCCCGAGGTCGCCGACCAGGTGCGCGAGCTCGCGCGGCTGCGCAACGAGGCGGCCCGCTCCCTCGGCTACCGCGACCACTTCGCACTCGCGCTGGCCACCAGCGAGCTCGACGAGGAGCGGTTGTTCACGACCCTCGACGAAGTCGACCGCGCCACCGCCGCTCCGTTCGCGACGTGGAAGGGCGAGGTCGACCAGGCACTCGCCGCCCGGTTCGGCGTCGAGATCACGCAGCTCCGCCCGTGGCACCTCGACGACCCGTTCTTCCAGAGCCCACCCGCCGACGGCGCGGTCACCCTCGACCACCTGTTCAGCGACGCCGACCTCGAACGCCTGACGTTGCGCACCTACGACGGGCTCGGGCTCGACGTGCGCGCGGTGCTGTCACGCAGCGACCTGTTCGCCCGCGACGGCAAGAGCCAGCACGCGTTCTGCATCGACATCGACCGTGAGGGCGACGTGCGCGTGCTGTGCAACGTCGAGCCGAGCGAGCGGTGGATGGACACGATGCTCCATGAGTTCGGGCACGCCATCTACGACCGCGAGTGCGACCGGTCCCTGCCCTGGTTGCTCCGCGGTGCCAGCCATGCGCTCACCACGGAGGGCGTGGCCATGCTCATGGGTCGCCTCCCACGCGACCCCGAGTGGTTGCTCCGCGTCGCCGAGATCGACGCGCCCACCGCCGAGCAACTCCGCGCCGACCTCGCCGCCGCGCAGCGCGCCGCGCTCCTGGTGTTCGCGCGTTGGGTGCTCGTGATGACCACGTTCGAGCGCGCCCTCTACGCCGATCCCGACGCCGACCTCGACACCCTCTGGTGGGATCTCGTCGAGCGCCACCAGCTGGTGACGCGTCCCGACGATCGGCACGCCCCCGACTGGGCCGCCAAGATCCACCTCGCGGTGGCGCCCGTCTACTACCAGAACTACCTCTACGGGGAGCTGTTCGCGTCGCAGCTCCACGCGACGCTCGTGGAGCGTGTCGGGGGCATGGTCGACGCCGAGCCCGCCGGCGAGCTCATGGTCCGGGAGGTCTTCGCCCCCGGCGCGTCGAAGCGGTGGGACCAGCTCGTGACCGACGCCACCGGCGCGCCGCTGAGCGCGACGGCGTTCGCGCAGCAGCTGTCGGCGTAGCGATGGATCTCGGTCTCGCGGGTCGCGTGGCCGTCGTCGCGGGCGGCACCCGGGGCGTCGGCCGCGCCTCGGCGGTGATGCTGGCCGCCGAGGGGTGTCGCGTCGCCGTGCTCGCGCGCACGCCGAAGGATCTCCGCGAGACCGAAGAGGAGCTCTTGGCCGCCGGCGCGTCCGACGCGATCGGCCTCGAGTGCAACCTGCTCGCCACCGGCGAGGTCGAGGCGGCGTTCACCTTCCTCGACGAGCGGTGGGGTGAGTGCCATGCGCTGGTCAACACCGTCGGCCCGGCGCCGGTCGGCGGCCTCGACGACCTCACCGACGCGGCGTGGCTCGCCGAGTTCGAGCTCGGCGTGCTCACGATGGTGCGCACCACCCGTGCCGCTCTCCCGCTCCTGCGCAAGGCGACCGTGGCGCGGATCGTGAACGTCGCCGCGTCGGCGATCCGGCACCAGAGCCCGAACCTCATCGGCTTCACCGCCGCCAAGGCGGCGATGGCGAGCGCGTCGAAGAACCTGTCACGGGCGCTCGCCCCCGAAGGCATCATCGTGAACACGGTGGCGCCGGGGACCGTGATGTCGCCCACGCTCGCGTCCTACCTCGTGGGCACGGACCTGACGGGTCTCCCCGAAGGCCCGCTCGAAGCCGCCTACGAGGCGATCCGCCGCGACTACGGCGCCTCGAACGACATCGGGCGCGTGGGGCTGCCCGAAGAGGTTGCGCCGGTCGTGGTGTTCCTGTGCTCCGAGCTGTCGAGCTTCGTCGTCGGCGCGACCATCCCCGTCGACGGCGGCACCGACTTCTTCTGAGCTGTCCAGCTAGGTTCACCCGCGCATGGAGTTCAACCTCGCCGACCTGTGGGAGGCCGTCGCCGACGCCAACCCGGAGCGCGAGGCGCTCGTGTGCGGCGACCGGCGTCTCAGCTACGCGGAGCTCGAAGCTCGCGCCAACCAGCTCGCCCACGATCTCGCTTCCCACGGCATCGGCCCGGGCGACCACGTCGCCGTGTACCTCTACAACGGCACCGAGTACCTCGAGGCGATGCTGGCCGCGTTCAAGCTGCGCGCGGTGCCGGTCAACGTGAACTACCGCTACGTCGAGGACGAGCTGCGCTACCTGCTCGACGACGCGGACGCCAAGGCGGTCGTCTTCCACCGCGAGTTCGCACCCAAGCTCGCGGCGATCCACCGCGAGCTCCCGCTCCTGGCGCGCTATCTCGTCGTCGACGACGAGTCGGCCACGAGTGCCGACGACGTCGCTGCCCTCGACGGCGCCGACTACGAAGCCGCACTGGCGGCCGCGTCACCGACGCGCGACTTCGCGCCGCGTTCGGCCGACGACCTCTACATCCTCTACACCGGCGGCACGACGGGGAAGCCCAAGGGCGTGATGTGGCGGGCCGAAGACATCTTCTTCGCCGGCTTCGGCGGCGGAGGGATCGGCGGCGACCCGATCACGAGCCCGGAGCAGATCACCGGCAACCTCGACGCCAAGCGCCGCTGCCTCCCCGCGTGCCCGTTCATGCACGGCACCGCGCACTGGTTCGCGGTCAACACGTTGTTCGGCGGCGGCACCGTCGTCATGTCGGCCGAGCACCGCTTCGATCCGGTGCAGCTGTGGCGGCTCATCGAACGCGAGCGGGTGAGCTTCCTCGTCATCGTCGGCGATGCGTTCGCGCGCCCGCTCGTGGAGGCGATCTCGCACATGGATCCGCGTCCCGACATCTCGTCGCTGAGCGCGGTGCTCTCCGGCGGCGCGGTGCTCTCCCCGACCGTGAAGACGGCGTGGGTCGACGCGCTCCCCGAGACGATCCTCATCGACGGGTTCGGCTCCTCCGAGTCGGGCGGCCAGGGCGCGATGGTCACCGCGGCCGGCAGCACCACGCAGGGTCCGCCGCGGTTCAACCTGAACGACGAGACGACGGTCCTCGACGCCGACCTGCGTCCGGCAGCGGTCGGCGTGGTCGGCAAGCTCGCCCGCCGGGGCCGTGTGCCGCTCGGGTACTACAAGGACCCGGTCAAGACCGCGGAGACCTTCCCGGTGGTCGACGGCGTCCGCTGGTCGGTGCCCGGCGACCACGCCCGCATCGAGGCCGACGGCACGATCACGGTGCTCGGCCGGGGTTCGGTGTCGATCAACACCGGCGGCGAGAAGGTGTACCCCGAAGAGGTCGAGGCGGCGCTGAAGTCACACGACGACGTGTTCGACGCGGTCGTCGTCGGCGTGCCCGACGAGCGGTGGGGAGAGCGGGTCGTCGCGGTCGTGCAACCACGGGTCGGTGCGACGGTCACGTTGGCGCCACTCGCCGCGCACGTGCACGGGCACCTGGCGCCGTACAAGATCCCCCGTGGGCTCGTGCTCGTGGATGCGATCGTGCGGTCACCGTCGGGCAAGCCCGACTACCGCTGGGCGCGTCGTCAGGTCGACGCCGCGGCCGGCGACGTCACAGCTTCTGCACCACGCTGACACCGTCACCGATCGGGAGCAGCACCACCTTCACGCGTTCGTCGCGCACGATGGCGTCGTTGAGGTCGCGGATCGCCTTCACGTTGTCGTCGTCGACCGTCTCGTCGATGACGCGCCCACCCTGGAGGGTGTTGTCGATGAGCACGAGTCCACCGACGCGGAGCCGGGGCAGGATCTCGTCGTAGTAGTCCGGGTAGCCGGTCTTGTCGGCGTCGATGAACGCGAGGTCGAACTGCTCCTCCAACGGCAGCGCGCGCAGCGTGTCGATCGCAGGGCCGATCTTCAGCTCGACGCGATCCGCGACGCCCGCCTCCTCCCACGCGGTGCGCGCCATCGCCGTCCACTCCTCGCTCACGTCGCAACACAGCAGACGCCCCTCGGGGCCCATCCCGCGCGCCACCGCGAGCGACGAGTAGCCGGTGAAGGTGCCGATCTCCACGGCGCGCCGCGCGCCCATGGCCCGGGCGATCATCTCCATGAGCACGGCCTGGTCGTCACCGATCTGCATCGCGACGGCCCAGCCGGTGTTCTCCTTCGTGGTCGCCTGCAGGCGCTGCTGCACGTCGTCGGGCCCCGTCGAGTGCTCGCCGGCATAGGCGTCGATCGCGGCATCGGTGTACTGAGAACGTCGTCGTGTCTCCATCGCGCGCAGGCTAGTGACGCTCGCCGGCTCCGGCGCGGGCCCACCTAGCCTGCGACACGTGAACCGCCTCGCCGACGAGACCAGCCCGTACCTCCGTCAGCATGCCGACAACCCCGTCGACTGGTACCCGTGGGGCGACGAGGCGTTCGCCCGCGCTCGCGCCGAGGACAAGCCGATCCTCTTGTCGATCGGCTACTCGGCCTGCCACTGGTGTCACGTCATGGCCCACGAGTCGTTCGAGAACGCCGAGATCGCCGCGGTCATGAACGACCGGTTCGTGAACGTCAAGGTCGACCGCGAGGAGCGGCCCGACGTGGACGCGATCTACATGCAGGCGGTCCAGACGTTGTCGGGACACGGCGGCTGGCCGATGACGATGTTCCTCGCCCCCGACGGACGCCCGTTCTTCGGGGGCACCTACTTCCCGAGCGCCGACCGGCAGGGGATGCCGGGGTTCCCCCGCGTGTTGGACGCGGTCGACGAAGCCTGGCGCGAACGCAGGAACGATCTCCTCGAACAGGCCGACTCCCTCACCGACGCCATCTCGCGTGGGAATGCGATCGGCATCGGACCGGAAGCGACGGGCACGACCGCGCCGATCGACGCGGGCGTCCTCGACACCGCGGTCGCATCAACACGTGCCCGCTTCGATCCCCGGTTCGGGGGCTTCGGTGGCGCACCCAAGTTCCCCCAGGCGATGACGCTCACCTTCCTGCTCTCGACGCTCGCCCGCCGACCGGACGACGAGACGCGCGGCACCGTCACCGTGTCACTCGACGCCATGGCCGCGGGTGGCATGTACGACCAGGTCGGTGGTGGCTTCCACCGCTACTCGGTCGACGCCTACTGGCTGGTGCCGCACTTCGAGAAGATGCTCTACGACCAGGCGTTGCTCCTCCGCGCCTACCTCCACGGCTCGCTCGTCACCGGTGAGCCGCGGTACCGGCGCATCGTGGAGGAGATCGTCACCTACGTGCTGCGCAACCTTCGCCACCCCGACGGCGGGTTCTTCTCGGCCGAGGACGCCGACTCCGAAGGTGTCGAGGGCAAGTTCTACTGCTGGTCGATCGACGAGCTCCGCGCCGTCTGCGGCGACGACGCGGACGCGGTGATCCGCTACTTCGGCGTGACCGACGACGGCAACTTCGAGGATCCGCACACCGGCTTCCGCGGCAACATCCTCCACGTCGTGCACCGCGACGAGGACCGCCCGCCAGCCGTGACCCGGGCGCTCCCCCGCCTCCTCGCCACCCGCGACGCCCGCGTGCGGCCGGGCCTCGACGACAAGGTCCTCCTGGGCTGGAACGCGCTCTTCCTCGACGCGCTGGCCGAGGCTGCCTTCGTGCTCGACCGTGGCGACTGGATGGACGCCGCGCGCGCCAACGCGGCGTTCCTCGTGCGCGCCCTGCGTCGCGACGACGGGCGCCTCCTCCGCTCGTGGCAGGGCGGTCGAGCCCAGATCCTCGCGTACGCCGAGGACCACGCGGCCCTGCTCGACGCGGTGATCACCCTCGCAGAGGTCGACGACATCGCGTGGCTCGACGAAGCGCGAGTGGTGGCCGACGACCTGGTGCGCCTGTTCGCCGACGACGAGCACGGCGGGTTCTTCTCGACCGGCGTCGACGCCGAAGCGCTCATCGTGCGCCCGAAGGACTTCGAGGACAACGCGACGCCGTCGGAGAACTCGCTCGCGGCCCATGCCCTGCTCCGGCTCGCCGCGCTCACCGGCGACGACGCGTACCGGGAGCGTGCCGAGCGTTGGGTGTCGATGATCGCACCCGTGATCGGCGAGCACCCGACCGCCTTCGCCTACCTCCTGCGCGCGGTCGATCGGATCGTGCACCCGTCGATCGAGATCGCGATCGTGGGCGATGCCGACGACGACGCCCGCGCCGCGCTGGTCGACGAGCTCCGCGGCCGGCTCCTGCCGTCAGCGGTGAAGGCGATCGCGCCTGCGGGTGTCGGCGACGCCCGCACCCCGCTGCTCACCGCCCGGGGCCTGGTCGACGGGCGCGCGACCGCGTACGTGTGCGAGCACTTCGTGTGTGGGCTCCCCGTGCACGAGGCGTCGGAGCTGCGAGCGCAGCTGTCGCGGGACTAGCTGCGAGGGGTGGAGAGGCCGTCGGCGAGGGCCTCGGCCATCGCCCAGCCGTAGGTGATCACGGCTTCGCC
>DASUMF010000233.1:0-2030 GCA_036277835.1 Acidimicrobiia bacterium | reverse complement strand
CGGGGAGCTCGCCTGATGGCCCGGGGCGTGTCCACCTTCCCGGGCGACCCGGTCCTTGCCGACGGAAGCGAGCCCCGATGACCCGCCGTGTGTCCACGCCTGCAGTCCTGGTACTGCAGGACGGTGAGGTGTTCGAGGGAGAAGCGATGGGCGCACGCCGGGGCGACGCGTCCGCGGTCGCCGTAGGGGCAGGGGAGTGCGTGTTCAACACCGCGTTGTCGGGATACCAGGAGATCATCACGGATCCGTCGTACGCGGGGCAGATCATCACGTTCACGTACCCGCACATCGGCAACTACGGCGTCAACGACGACGACTTCGAGAGCCGACGTCCGTTCTGCGCGGGCGTCATCGTGCGCGACCTCGAGGAGCTGCCGAGCAACTGGCGCGCCGACCGCTCGCTCGACGACCTCCTGCGTCACCACGGTGTCCCGGGCATCGCCGGGATCGACACGCGTCGCCTCACCCGTCACCTGCGCGGGAGCGGCGCGCTCCCCGGTGCGTTCGCGCTCGACGAGGCAACGGCTGGCGCCGCGGCGTCGGCCGCGACCACCACCGACGGCGTGGACCTGGTGGCGACCGTCACCACCGACTCGCCCTACAGGGTGGGCGACGCCGACGCGCCGTTCCACGTGGTGGCCTACGACTTCGGCATCAAGCGCACGATCCTGCAGAACCTCGTCGGCGCGGGATGCTGGGTCGAGGTGGTCCCCGCGGGCACGCCCGCGGCCGACGTGCTGGCGCGCGATCCCGACGGTGTGTTCCTCTCCAACGGCCCCGGTGATCCCGCCGCAGTGGCGGGCGCCGCCGCGAACGTGGCCGCGATCGTCGGGGAGGTCCCGGTGTTCGGCATCTGCCTCGGCCACCAGATCCTCGGGCTCGCGCTCGGTGCCTCCACCTCCAAGCTGCCGTTCGGGCACCACGGTGCCAACCACCCGGTGCGCAACGTCGCCACCGGCAAGGTCGAGATCACGAGCCAGAACCACAACTACGCGGTCGACCCCGACTCACTGGTTGATGCAGGGAAGAGCCTGGAGCTCACGCACGTGAACCTGAACGACGGCGTGGTCGAGGGCTTCCGCGTCGCCGACCTCCGCGCCTTCGGCGTGCAGCACCATCCCGAAGCGGGCCCCGGCCCCCACGACGCGCACTACCTGTTCTCGGAATTCACCGACCTGATGACCCGCGGCTCATGAAGCAGGCAGCTGACATGCGAGGGGAGCGCGGCTAGTGCCGAAGCGCACCGACATCCACACCGTCCTGATCATCGGGTCGGGGCCCATCGTCATCGGTCAGGCGTGCGAGTTCGACTACTCGGGCACCCAGGCGTGCCGTGTGCTGCGCGACGAGGGCTACCGCGTGGTGCTCGTCAACTCGAACCCGGCCACGATCATGACCGACCCCGAGTTCGCCGACGCGACCTACGTCGAGCCGCTCGACGTCGCCAGCCTCACGCGGATCATCGAGAAGGAGCGGCCCGACGTGCTCCTCCCCACCCTCGGCGGCCAGACCGCGCTCAACCTCGCCATCGAGCTGCACGAGGCCGGAGTGCTGGCGCGCTACGACGTCGAGATGATCGGCGCCAGCATCGCGGCGATCCGCACCGCCGAGAACCGCTTCGAGTTCAAGGCCGCGATGGTCGAGATCGGCCTCGCCGTCCCGCGCTCGGGCTTCGCGTACGACGTCGACGAGGCGCTCACCGTCGCCGCCGAGGTGGGCTACCCGATCATCGTGCGACCGTCGTTCATCCTCGGCGGTGGCGGCACCGGCATGGCGGGCGACGCGGAGGAGATGCGCGGCATTGCCGAGCGCGGGCTCGCGGCCAGCCCGGTGGGGGAGATCCTCATCGAGCAGTCGGTCTCGGGTTGGAAGGAGTACGAGCTCGAAGTGATGCGCGACCACGCCGACAACTGCGTGGTCGTCTGCTCCATCGAGAACTTCGACGCCATGGGCGTGCACACCGGTGACTCGATCACGGTGGCGCCCGCGCAGACGCTCACCGACGTCGAGTACCAACGCATGCGCGACGC
>DASUMF010000232.1:0-3295 GCA_036277835.1 Acidimicrobiia bacterium | reverse complement strand
CGAGGGCGGCGATCTCGGCGCCGAGCGCCTTGTCGCCCTTGGTGGCGCGCCGCTGGCGATACAGGCGGCCCTCCACCGACGCGAGGTCGGCGAGCACCAGCTCGAGCTCGAGCGTGTCGAGATCTCCGAGCGGATCGGTGTCGCCGGGGACCGACGGGTCCTCGAACGCTCGGAGCACGAACACGATGGCGTCGCAGTCGCGCAGGGACCCGAGGAACTGGTTTCCCAAGCCCTCCCCGCCGCTCGCACCCCGCACGAGTGCGGCGATGTCGACGATCTCGAACGACGCGTGGACCAGCTTCTTCGACGACGACATGGCACCGAGGCGCTCGACCCGCTCGTCGGGGACGGGCGCGATGCCCACCGTGGTCTCCACGGTGGAGAACGGATGCGCGGCCACGACCGTCGACGCGCCCGTGAGCGCGTTGAAGAGGCTCGACTTGCCGCTGTTGGGGAGGCCGACCAGGCCGAGGCGTTCCACCGGTGCGGAGCCTACGCGCGCCCCTCTGCCGCCTCGTCAGTCGCCTCGTGGTGACGTCGCGCCGTCAACTACCGTTTCGGCTTCGCCGACGGAGGATCCGATGAGCAAGAAGACGACCAAGCGCAAGCTCAACGCTCGCCGCAAGAAGGCCAACCACGGCAAGCGCCCCAACGCGGGCCGTCGCTAGCCGCTCCCCCTCCGAAATTGCGTCGGTCGTTGCCGAATACCGGCATCCAGCGACGCAATTTGGTTTCGTTGGTCCTCGTCAGGCCCCGCGACCGAGGAACAGCTGGTCGGTCTGGTCGAGGATGATCGTCTGCATCCCGCGACCGAGCCGACCGCGCTCGTCGTGCAGCTCGCTCTCGGCGACGCCGATGCCCGTGTCCTCCGCGTACGACGACCCGTCGAGCGCGACCCACTCCCCCTCCGGGATCCGGTGCAGCACGATCGTCAGATCCGGGTTGATGAACGAGTAGCGCGTGCGGTCGACGGCCATGCCGAGGCCGTTGCCGAAGTCGGCGACCGCGGCGACCCGCTGCAGCGGTGACGGCTCCTCGCCGGCGATCACGGGCACCTTGAGCCGGAACCACACCGCGGTGCGGCTCGGCGGCTCGCCCGGCGTGCGCGGCGCGGGTGCACCGAACGTGCCGATCGCGGAGCGGAGCTCCACCGTGTTCCAGAAGCCGACGTCGCGGTCCTCGAGGAACGGGAAGGGCGCCGACTCGGTCGGCGCGGGGAGTGGATCGAGGAGGTCGGACGGCGCGATGCCGTCGTAGCGCGGGCTCACGGTCCGGATCCGCAGCGCGGTGGCGCGCACGACCTCCACGTCGTCGGCGAACAACGACCCCTGCACGATCTGCACCTTCTTGCCGGGACGGATCACGGAGCGCATCACGCGCAACGGCGCGATCGGCACCGGGCGCATGAGGTCGATGTTCAGCCGCGCGGTGAAGTCGGCCGGTCCGGGCTCGAACCGCTCGAGCATCCCCGCGAGCAGCGCCGACGGCGCGCCGCCGTGTTGTGCGTGCGGCGACCACGGCCCTCGCGCGAGCGCGGTCGGGATCGCGGTGTCGCCGTCGAGGTGCCAGACCGCGTCAGGGAGCGCCACGGCGCCGCAGCGTAGGCGCCGACCCGCGCGCAGTCGGCGGTTGCCGGGCCGGGTCGGGAACCAGCCGGGGGTCGCGGGCCGTCTGACCCCCGACGACAACGCAGCGGTCCCGCGCGAGCGGCGGCCGACGAGGAGGAACCGATGAAGCGGCGTATCGCAGGAGCGATGACGGCGGGGCTCGTGATCGTGGGCGTGCTGATGGCGGGCGCGGTGCCGTCGGGCGCGGCGACCACCACCCGGCGCATCACCGTCGTGGGCACCGGGCAGGTCAAGGGCACCCCCGACGTCGCCGACGTGACCATCGGGGTGACGGCACGCGGCAAGACCGCCGCCGAGGCACTCGACACCGCCAACGACCGGGCGGCGAAGGTGATCCAGGCGCTGAAGGACGCGGGCGTGAGCGATGACGACCTCCAGACCAGCGGCCTGTCGATCCAGCCGACCTACGCCGACGACAACACCATCACCGGGTACGAGGTGTCGAACATGGTGAGCGCCCGCCTGCGCGACATCGCGAAGACGGGCGCGATCCTCGACGCGACGGCACGCGTCGCGGGCGACGAGATCCGCCTGCAGGGCATCAGCTTCAGCATCGACGACGACAGCGCGCTGCTCGCCACCGCGCGCGCCCGCGCGGTGAAGCGAGCCCGTGCACAGGCCGACCAGCTCGCCGACGCCGCGGGCGTGAGCGTCGGTCAGGTCGTCTCGATCGACGAGGGAAGCGTCGCGATCCCCTACGACTACCGCGCTGCCGACGCGAGTGGCGCGGCCGCGAGCTCGGTGCCGGTCGAGCCCGGCACGCAGACGCTCTCGATCCAGGTGTCGGTCGTGTACTCGATCGCCTGATCGCCTGATCGCCTGAGCCCAAAGCCCAATCGATCGACGCCCGCAGGCGGGAAGTAGCGTTTCGGCATGGACCTGACGCCACTCGTCCAGCCCGCCGACACCAAGATCGTCCTCGTCGTGATGGACGGCCTCGGCGGCTACGCCGACGCCGAGCACGGCACCGAGCTCGAGGAGGCGGCCACGCCGCACCTCGACCAGCTCGCGCTCGAGGGCGTCAGCGGTCTCGTCGATCCGGTCGGCCCGGGCATCACGCCCGGCTCCGGGCCCGGTCACCTCGGGCTGTTCGGCTACGACCCCGAGCAGTTCGAGCTGGGTCGGGGCGCGCTGTCGGCGGCGGGCCTCGACTTCGAGCTCCGCCCCGGCGACGTCGCCGCCCGCGGCAACCTCGCCACCCTCGACGCCGACGGCCTGATCACCGACCGTCGCGCGGGCCGTCTCCCCGATGCGGAGGCGCGGGAGGTGGTCGAGCTGTTGCAGTCGTCGGTGCAGGTGCCGGGCGTCGAGGTGTTCTTCCGCCACGAGCGGGAGCACCGCGTGCTCGTCGTGCTCCGCGGTGCCGGTCTCGACCCGCGCCTCTCCGACACCGACCCGCAGCACACCGGCGCCCCGCCGCTCGCGGTCGAGGCGCTCGATCCCGAGGCGAAGCGCACCGCCGATCTCCTCGTCGAGCTCGACGCCCAGGTGCGGCTCACCCTCGCATCGCATCCGAAGGCCAACGTCGTGCTGCTGCGCGGCTTCGACACCCACCGCGAGCTGCCGTCGTTCGCGCAGCGCTACGGGTTGCGCGCCGCGGCCGTCGCGATCTACCCGATGTACCGGGGCATCTCACGGCTGCTCGGGATGGACGTGCTCGGCCGTCC
>DASUMF010000231.1:0-5346 GCA_036277835.1 Acidimicrobiia bacterium | reverse complement strand
ACCTTCGGCCTCAACGCCGTGCAGGGCCGTCCGCGCGAGGACTGGGGCTCCGACCCGGCCAACTTCGACCAGGTGCGCCCCGGTTGCTACGACGTGCACGAGCGCATCCGCGACATGAACGCCAACGGCGTGCTCGCGTCGATCAACTTCCCGTCGTGGATCGGTCTCGGCGGCCAGTTCTTCGTGCAGAACGACGACAAGGACTTCGTCGCTGCGATGATCCGCGCCTACAACGACTGGCACATCGACGAGTGGTGCG
Organism: Acidimicrobiia bacterium; assembly: GCA_036277835.1. Classification (GTDB taxonomy): domain Bacteria; phylum Actinomycetota; class Acidimicrobiia; order IMCC26256; family DASPTH01; genus DASUMF01. The sequence goes on along the minus strand of DASUMF010000231.1, from coordinate 5,087 downwards.
GCGCCTACCCGGGGCGCTTCATCCCCCTCGGTGTGTCGGGCTTCGTGCTGGGCGCCGACTTCATGGCCGAGGAGATCCACCGCGTCGCGGCGAAGGGCTGCCACGCGGTGTCGTGGCATCCGGAAGGGCATCGCTTCGACATGCCCGATCTCCACGGCGACGAGTGGGACGCGGCATGGCAGGCCTGCAACGACGCCGGCACGGTCGCGGTGTTCCACTTCGGCGGCTTCCCCAACTTCATGCCCCGCTCGCCGTTCTCGGTGATCCCCCACTCGATGCCGTTCTCGACGGCGATCTTCGCGGCCGAGCTGCTCTGGTCGCCGATCATGCAGAAGTTCGACAAGATCAAGATGGCCCTCGCCGAGGGTGGCATCGGCTGGGTCCCCTACTTCCTCGAGAAGGCCGACTTCGTCTACGACCACCACCGCGCATGGACCGGCGCCGACTTCGGCGACAAGCTGCCGAGCCAGGTGTTCCGTGAGCACATGCAGACGTGCTTCATCGACGACGAGACCGGCCTGCGCAACCGCCACTACATCGGCGTCGAGACCATCACGTGGGAGTGCGACTACCCGCACTCCGACTCCACGTGGCCGCAGTCGCCGGAGACGGTGATGAAGTCACTCGTGGCGGCCGAGGTCCCCGACGAGGACATCGATCTCATCACCTGGGCGAACGCGTGTCGCTGGTACAGCTTCGACCCGTTCGAGCACCGCACCCGCGAGGAGTGCACCGTCGCTGCGCTGCGCGCGCAGGCCCTCGATGTCGACACCGAGCCGCGCGAGTACGGCGGCTTCCACGTCGGCGAGCACGGCGAGCTCGCGCACGACGCCGGGAAGTTCCTGTCGGCCAGCGCGAACGCGAACGTGCCCGACGAGCGCGGGCAGCGCTCGGGGGGTTGATCAGGCCTCGGCCGACGCCTTGAGGTTGGCGAGGGTGTCGTCGATGCCTTTGCCGAACGCCTCCAGCATCATCGTCATGCGCGCCTCGTCGACGTGCTCGGCGGGGAACTCGCGGATCAGCGTCCACGACTCCGTCACCTCGGTGCCGCCGTCGACCGGCGCGAACGCGTAGCGCCACTCGGTGAAGCCCTCGTCCTTGCCGCGCTGCATCCACGCGACCGTCGACGGCCGTTCCGCGGCGGTGATCTCGCACCGGGTGTCGTAGGTCTGGTCCGGCCCGCCGCGGTTGTGGCCGGTGAACCACGAGCCCACCGTCGGACCCGCTCCGTCGTCCCACGTCGCGCCGGTGCACGCCTTGCTCCACTCCCCCATCCGGGTCACGTCGGCGACCATGTCGTACAGGTCGCCAGGTGTCGCATCGATCACGATCGACTTCGAGATGTGCATGTCACTGAGTTCCATGGCCGTACGTTACCGACACGGTCGCGATGTGTCGAGTCGCCTCGCCGCCGCGCCGGCCACGCGGGATACGTTGCAGCCCTGATGGCCGAGTGGTCGAACGTCGGACACCCACTCCGGCGTGTGCTCGTCGTCGGTCCGCCCGGCGTCGGGAAGTCGTGGGTGTCGGTGCAGCTCGCGTCGATCCTCGGGATCCCGCACGTCGAGCTCGACGGATTCAAGCTCAGACCGGTGCGTCAGCTCACGACGGCGGATGAGTACGAGGCCGCCGTGCGCACCGCGCTCGCGGCCGACGCGTGGCTCCTGGACGGCAACTGGTCGGACGACACCCTGGGCGAGGACGCCTGGCGCGCCGCCGATCTCGTGGTCTGGCTCGACTATCCGCGCCCCGTCGTCATGCGACAGGTCGCGATCCGATCTGCTCGACGCCTCGTCACGCGCGAGGACTACTACGGCTGGACGGAATCCGTCCGCGACTGGTTCTCCCCCACGCACCCCTTGCGCTGGTCCTGGCGCATGGTGGCCGGCTACGCCGACCGCTACTCGTCGATGGCGGCGCGCTTCGCGCCCCGGAACCACGTGCGCCTCACGAGCCGGGAGGCCGCCGACCGGTTCGTGCACGAAGGGCCACTGTTCTCGGAGCCGTAACGGTTCACTCGGGCGGTTTGTGGGCCGATACTGGGACAATGGCAGCAATGGCTCTCGCTGCCCCCGCGGGCCCAGAAGTCCAGGCGCGTTCGGCTCCCCGCCAGCGTGACCCATTCCTCGACGTCGTGCGAGGCGTCGCGACGATCCGCGTCGTGCTCTGGCACATGTACGGCTTCGCGGTGCTCAGCTACTTCGTCGCCGCCATCCCGGCGATGTTCTTCGTGTCGGGCAGCCTCTTCGGCACCTCGTTGCTGCGCCGCTCCTGGCACACCGTCGTGCTCGATCGGTTCCGCCGCGTCCTGATCCCGCTCTGGCTCTTCGCCGCGTGCGCGTGGGCGCTGATGGTGGCGCTCGCCGGCAGCGACGGCCTGGGCGTGCCCTGGGCCCGGATCGCGCCGTGGGTGTTCCCCATCGTCGATCCGCGCGGCCTCGGCGTGATCGGCGAGTGGCTCGCGTCGCCGCTCTGGTTCCTCCGCATGCTCACGTGGCTGCTGCTCCTCTCACCCGTGATCCTGTGGGCGCTCGATCGTTTCGGGTCGCGCATCGTCGTGCTCGGCCCCGCGCTCGTCCTCGCGTGCGACTGGGCCGCGCAGCGCAGCGCGCTGCATGTCGACGGCGTGCCCCGCCTCTGGTGGTACCTCGGCGAGCTCGCGCTCTACGGCACCTTCTTCACCGCAGGGTTGCTGCACTGCCGCACCCAGTTCCGGTCGGTGTCCTCGCGCCAATGGGTGTTGGTCGCCGCGGGGTGCGCCGCGCTCGCCGCGGCGTGGCGCTTCACGCAACCGGTGCCCGACGGCATCGTGAACAACTCGCAGCCGTTGCACCTGCTCATCGGTGCCACGTGGCTCGCCGTCGCGTTCGCGGCGCGCGGCCCGATCACCGACTTCGCCCGACGGCCGGTGCCCGCGCGGGCCGTCAGCGTCCTGAGCCGACGCTCGTTCACCATCTACCTCTGGCACACGCTGGTGATCGTCGCTGTCCTCGAGTTCCTCGAGCAACGCGGTTCGGCGGCACCGTGGCTCAACGACCTCGTGTACCCGGTGCTCGTCATCGTCGGGCTCGTCGCGGTGACCGCCGCCGTCGGCTGGATCGAAGACGTCGCCGCCCGCCGACGGCCCGCGCTCGCGCCCGTCCCGCTGCCTTCGCGCCGCAGCGTCGCGATCGTCGGCCTCGCGATCGGGAGCGCAGCGATCGTCGCGGTCCAGCCGTGGGCCGCGCACACCGTGCAGGACCGCGCCGCCGCGGCCGCGGTGTACCGACCGCGCCTGCCGTCGCAGCAGCCACCGCTCCCGCAGTTCGTGCCCGAGGACCTCTCCACCGCCGGCAAGGCGCCGTCGGCGCCGTCGACGATCGCCTCGCTACCCGACACGATGCAGAAGCTCCTGGTCAGGTGGAAGCGCGCGCAAGGTCCCACCGGCGTGGCCGTCGCGGTGCGCTCGCTGTCGACGGGCACCGAGTGGTCGAGCGCCCTCGGCGAGACCCTCGAGGGCGCGCCCATGGCCGTCACCGACCAGATCGACGTCGCGTCCGTCACCAAGACGTTCACCGCCACCCTGGTCATGCAGGCCGTCGACCAGGGCCTCATCGACCTCGACGCTCCCCTCCCCTGGCTCGACGCCGTCCCCGACTTCCCCTACACCGACGAGCTCACGCCGCGGCTGCTGCTCCAGCACCGCAGCGGCCTCGTCGACTACCGCATCACCGACCAGTGGAACGACGACCCGTCGAGCATCGCGACCGCCGCCGACGCGGTGAACGCGTCGGCCGCCATGCCGCTCGCCTTCGAGCCCGGCACGCAGGTGCAGTACTCCAGCGTCAACTACCTCGTGCTCGGCCTCCTGCTCGAGCAGGTCACGGGCGCCTCCTACGACGAGCTGCTCGCCCAGGGCATCGTGGCGCCCCTCGGGCTCACCCAGACCGAGCACCTGGGGTCCGACGCGGCGGCGCCCCGCGACGGCGCGGCCGGGATCCAGACCACCCTCGCGGATCTCCTGCTCGCGTCCGACGGCCTGCTCAAGCGCCACGCCACCGTCTCCGACGCCGCCTACTCCACCATGACCGACTTCGACGTGGTCACCGGACTCGGCGCAGGGATCTCCGGCTACTGCCCCTGCACCGTCGCCGCCGACGGCAGCCACCACTTCTTCACCATCGGGATGACCGGCTCGGCCACGTTCCTCGCCTACGTGCCCAGCCTCGACGTCGCCGTCGCGTTGCAGGTCGGCGACGACCTGTGGACCCGCCCCGGTACCGCCAACGCCGCGGTCCAGCTCGTCCACGACCTCGCGTCGACCCTCGCGTCCGCCCGCTGACGCCTCGGTCGTCGCCCAACTTTGTGTTGCAATGAAACCGTCAGCCGTGCTGTGCTGTATCGGTGCGGGGGGCATTGCGAGTTCGCAGGTCGGCGCGCGCGCGGTGGATCGCGCCGGGTCGGCTCTTCCCCCTCCTCACCTTGGGCGCGTTCCTCCTGACCAGCGCCGCTTTCTCGGCACCGGCCGAGGCGCGGACCGCCACCTCGCCCGTGACTCCGCCCATCACCTGGCCGGTGGTCGACCCTTCGGCGTCGGTCCCGACCGTGTCGGCCGACGGCAACGCCATCGTCACCCCGATGAGCGTGACCATCGACGGGATCTCGCGCCGCTGGGTGCTCGTGGCGCCGTCGACCGCAACCCGCGGGCCCATCAACCTCGTGGTCGCGCTCCACGGCGTTCTCCACACCGGTGACCAGATGCGTGCCCTCGGGCTCGACGACTTCGCCATCCCCGCCGGTGTCGCCGTCGCGTACCCCGACGGTGCCGAGGGCGTGTGGAACGACGGTCGTCCCGGCGTCGAGCCACTCACCCCGACCTCAGGATCCGCCGACGACATCGAGTTCCTACGCGACCTGATCGCGCTGAGCGGGACGCAGATGCAGCGCCGCGTCGGCGCGGTCGGCGTGATCGGGTTCTCGAACGGCGCAATCATGGCGGCGCGGGTGGCCTGTGAGATGTCCGACGTCGTCTCGGTGGTCGCGATCGTGTCCGGGTCGGGAGGCGAAGGGTTCCAGGGGCGCTGTCGGCCCGCGGAGGCCGTGTCCGT
>DASUMF010000230.1:0-2340 GCA_036277835.1 Acidimicrobiia bacterium | reverse complement strand
CACGTACAAGGGCAACGTGCGGCTCTCGTACGGTGAGACCCACCACATCGACATCGTGCAGAAGCTCGACGACGCGAACGGCGCGGTGGCGTGGGTGATCGGCCTCGACACCCCGCGCCCGTTCACCGTCGACTCCGCGATGTACCCGACGCGCGCGAGCGTGTACATCGGCTGAGCGCGCCGACCGGTCAGCGGACTGCTCAGCGGCAGTCGAGCACGATCTTCCCGAACACCTCGTCGGCCGCCAGCATCTCGTACGCGGCGTCGGCATCGGCCAGCGGCAGCACGCGCGCGACGACGGGCTCGATCCGGCCATCGGCGAGCAGCGGCACGACGTCGCGCACGAAGCCGGCGGTCGCGGCAGCCTTCTCGGCGACGGTGCGGGGACGGAGCACGGTGCCCTGGATGCGCAGGCGCTTCACCATGATCTGCAGTATGTCGATCTCGGCGCGGGCCCCCGCGAGGTTGCCGATCTGCACGATCCGACCGTGGACCGCCGCGGCGCGCACCTCGGCGGTGAGGTAGGCGCCACCGACGAGGTCGAGCGCGACGTCGATCGGACCGGCCGCCTCGGTGAGCTGCGCCGCGAACGCGTCGGGGTCGAAGTCGCGCGCCGCGACCAGTGCGTGGTCGAGGCCGAGCGCGCGGCCGCGATCGAGCTTGTCGGCGGTGCGCGCGCTCCCGACCGAGGTGAGCCCGAACGCCTTCGCGAGCTGGACGGCCGCAGTGCCGACACCCGATCCGACGGCCGGCACGAACATGGTCTCGCCCGACTGCGCCGAGCAGATCGTGACGAGCGCGTCGTGGGCGGTCACGAAGACCTCGGGCACCGCGCCCGCGGCCACGAGGTCGAGGCGCTCCGGCACCGGGGCGCACTGGCCGACCGGCACCACGAGCAGCTCCGCCTGCGCGCCGCCCCCGACGACGCCGAACACGCGACTGCCGATCGGCGGCGGGCCGCCGCTGTCCCGGTCGTGGGCGGACTCGTCGTGGCCGGGGTGGTCGAGGGCGGAGCCGTGGGCGACGACCTCACCCGCGAACTCCAGGCCCGGGATGTCGGGCGGGGAGCCCGGGGGCGCGGGATAGCGTCCGGCGCGCTGGGCGAGGTCGGCCCGGTTCAGCCCTGCGCCGTGCACGCGCACGACCACCTCGCCCGCGCCGGGCTCGGGGTCGGGGCGGGTCTGGATCTCGACGCGACCTTCGGTGACGACCAGCGCACGCATCTCACTACTCTTCCCCATGTGGCAGCGGCGGTGCTCACCGTCATCGACGACGACGGCGAATCGGTGGTGCTCGACGGCGACGAGACCGCGACGCTGCTCGCGCTCACCGGCGGCCTGGAACCCGCGACCGTGTCCGCGTGTCCGACCTGCCGGAGCCGGATCGTCGCCGCGGTCGCGCTGGTCGATCTCCTCACCGACGCGCCGCCGATCGCGCGCTCACGCGAGCTGCTGGAGCTGGCCGACGACGCGCCGACGCTGCATCTCTACGTGCGCGATCTCGAGGCGCGGTGCGACCACCGGAGCTGGCGCGACCCGGGCTACGAGGAGTGGTCCGAGGTGATGGCCGACCTGGTCGACGAGCGGCCCGTCGCCCGCTGACGCAATTGCGAATCGCAGGACGTCAGCGCGGGATGCGCGGCCGCTTGAACTCGTTCAGGTCGCCCCACTGGAGCAGCTCGAGCATGCGGTCGAGGTCGGCGACGTCGCCGCGCTTCATGAAGCGGACGAAGGCAGCCTGGTCGCCCTCCATGTACGTGGGGACGCCGAACACGCCGTACCGGTCGACGCATTCGGTGTGCTCGGCGGCCAGCGTCTTGAGCGGACGACCGCTCCAGGCCTCCTCCGCCACCGCGTCGGGGTCGAGGCCGGCCGACGCCACCGCGTCGCGCAACACCGACTCCTCGTTGAGCTTGAGGCCCTGCTCGTGGCGGGCGGCGAAGAGGGCGAGGTGCGCGTCGAAGAACTGGTCGGCGAACGTGTCGCGCACCGCGATCCCGTAGAGCAGCGCGAGCACGCCCGAGCCCCAGTCGGCGGGATCGACGTCCCAGGCGTCGGTGCCACCCTCCTCGACGTGCACCTGGTCGAGCGAGAACGGGACGAAGCGGAACTGCACGTCGGAGCCTCCGCGGATGGCGTTGACGACGGCGAGGTTGCCGTTGTAGGCGAACGGGCAGCGGTAGTCGAAGGTGACGGCGACGGTACGGGCCACGGGGTACCTCGGTTCTCGGTTGGCGCAACGGGGATGTCAGAGAGCAGGAGATGCGTGGAAGCAAGTGCTTGCGCCGACAACTACCACCCTACCCACGCAATGCAAGATCGATTCCGGCGGCCCGCAATC
>DASUMF010000229.1:0-3003 GCA_036277835.1 Acidimicrobiia bacterium | reverse complement strand
ATCTCCGAGTGGACGATGCCGCGCCCCGCAGTGAGCCATTGCACGTCACCACGCCCGAAGCGCGCTTGTGCGCCGAGCGAGTCGGCGTGATCGACCAGTCCCTGCCGCACGTACGTGACGGTCTCGAAGCCACGGTGCGGGTGCGGGGGGAACCCGGGCACGTCGTGACCGTGGTACATGCGCCACCCGTCGATGCCCTCGAAGTCCTGGCCGAGATCGCGGTCGGCGAGCGACTCGGCAGGGCCGAACGCATCGTTGGCGGCCGGGTACGCGTCGTCGTGGTGCACGCAGAACAGGAAGGGATCGATCGTCGGCCACTGGAAACCCAGTTCGAACCGCTGGACGACGAGATCAGCCACGCGGCGAGCATACGGCGGCGACGATCGCGGGGTGGGCCGCGCCGACGGCCGAACGGTACGGTGCGCCGACGTCGCAGACGTCACCTCGAGGAGTGGGATGAGCACGGGATTCCGCATCGGCAAGCTGTTCCATCTCACGCCGCTGGTCGAGAGCCTCGCCGACGCCGAGCTGTTCTTCGACAGCGTGTTCTCGCCGCATTGCATGATGCGCAACTACTCGCCGCACTGGAACCGCGACGCGGCGATCTACATCATCGGCGGCGCGTCGATCGAACCCATGGAGTGCTACGGCCCCCGCGAGGGCGAGGCCCAGGGTTCGAGCTGGTACCGCTACGTGCAGAAGAACGGTCCGCGCGTCCACAACACCGCGTTCTACGTGGAGAACCCCGACGCCCTCGCCGCGCGCTTCGCCGAGGTCGGCGTGCGCACGACCGACGGCGGCGCGCCGGGCACGGTGTTCGCGCACCCGAAGGACACGCCGGGCATGCTCGAGTTCTCCACCGACACGTACTGGCGCAACGTCGATCCGCGGTTCAGCCCGCACTGGGAGGCCTTCGCGGCCGACTTCTGGTCGCGTCACCCGCTCGGCGTGCAACGCATGTCGCACATCACCACCGTGGTGCACGACGCCGAGGCCGCGCAGAAGTTCTTCGTCGACGTGCTGGAGGCGGTGGCGCTCCCCACCCAACCCGCCACGATCGACAGCGTCGAGGCCACCTACGTGCTGGTCGGCGACGACACCGTGATGGAGCTGGCGCAGCCGCGCGACACGTCATCGACGCTCGCTGCGACCCTCGACACGGTCGGACAGGTGGTCACGGGCGTCACCTTCACGGTGAGCGACGTCGAGCGCGCCGGCACCTTCCTCGACCGGACCCCTGCGTCGGTCCTCACCACGAGCGACCACGACATCGTGATCGATCCTGCCAGCACCTGGAACACCGAGTTCCGGTTCACCGATCGCGAGCTCGTCGGGGATCCGCGCATCGTCTGACGCGTTCGGTCAGTTCGTCCCGCTCAGGTAGTCGTGGACCGAGCGAACCGCACTGGAGCCTTCGCCGACGGCCGCGGCGACCCGCTTGAGCGATCCTCGGCGCACATCGCCCACCGCGAAGATGCCCGGTGCCGACGTCTCGAACGGCAACGGCTCGCGCGTCGCGAACTCCGGGTTCGTCAGCGCCGTCTCGATCAGGGCGCGGTCGGTGAGCACGAAGCCGCGATCGTCGAGCGCGACGGTGTCGCCCAGCCAGCTCGTGGCGGGCTCGGCACCGATGAAGCAGAACAGGCCGGCGCACGGGACGTCGGTCGTCACGCCGGTCATGGTCTGCTCCAGCGTGACATGGTCGAGGTACCGCTCACCGGCGAGCGCGCGCACCTCCGTGCTCGCGAGCAACGTGATGCGCGGGTCGGCCTCGATGCGCTCCACGAGATACCGCGACATCGTTGCGCCGAGACCGGCGCGGCGGATCGCGATCGACACCTCGCATCCTTGTTGCGCGAGGTAGATCGCGGCCTGCCCCGCGGAGTTGCCGCCACCGACGACGACCACGGAGGAGCCCGCGCACAGGCGTGCCTCGAGATCGGTCGCCGCGTAGAAGACGCCGGCCCCTTCGTATCGATCGAGGTTGTCGACCGCGAGGCGTTGGTACCTGGCCCCCGACGCGATGATCACCGCGCGCGCCGGGATCTCGCTGCCGTCACCGAGCAGCACCGCGTGGAAGCCGGCTTCGATCCGGAGTCCCGTCGCCGCGCACGGCGAGTTCAGTCGAGCACCGAGTCGCTGGGCCTGGATCGCGGTCCGCGATGCGAGCTCCTCACCGGAGATCCCGTTCGGGAAGCCCGCGTAGTTCTCGATGCGCGAGCTCGCTCCTGCCTGTCCGCCCGTGCCGACCGCGTCGATCGACACCGTGTCGAGACCTTCGGACGCGCCGTACACGGAGGCCGCGAGACCGGCCGGTCCGCTCCCGATCACGACGAGGTCGAACACGTAGCCGGGTGGCGAGCGGAACGTGAGGCCGAGATGATCGGCGAACTCCCCCGGTGAGGGGTGACGCAACGTGGCGGTGGACGTGACGACGACGGGGGTGTCACGGCTGCGCAACCCCATGCTCGCGAGGAGCACGTCGACGTCGTCTTCGTCCTCGAGGTCGATCCACTCGTACACGAGATGGCTGCGCGCCGCGAACGACCGCAACGCCATCGCCTCGGGCGAGAAGCGCGAGCCGATGATCCGCACCGCCCGATTCCCGGGCCCGGCGCGGAGGAGCTCGCGACGCGCCATCAGGGCGCGGAAGATCAGGTCGGCGAGCGTCGGGTTCGAGCTCATCAGGCGACGGAATTCGTCGAGTGCGATCGTGAGCACCCGCCCCGGGCGGGCGACGCGTGCCGTGAGATACGGTCGCTGACCCGTGAGGAGGTTGAGCTCGCCGAGGAAGCGCCCCGCGCCGTGCGTGACGATCACCTGGTCGCCGTTGTCGTCGCTGCGGATGATGTCGACCGCGCCTTCGAGCACCACGTAGAAGTCGTACGACGGGTCGCCGGCACGGAACAGCACGTCGCCGGCATCGACCGTCCGTTCGATGCCGTAGCCCTCGAGCTCGCGCAGCGCGTCGGCGCCGAGCTCGGGAGCGGCGGTGCCCGAAAG
>DASUMF010000228.1:0-6846 GCA_036277835.1 Acidimicrobiia bacterium | reverse complement strand
TACACGCGCAGCGTCATCGCCGGATTGGCGTGGCCGAGGCGTCCGGCGACCGTCCGCACGTCGTGCCCACTCGTGATCGCGGTTGTGGCCGTCCAATGACGCAGGTCGTGGAGACGCCACTCGCGGTCGATTCCGGATTGTTCCCGGGCTCGGGTCCACCACCATCCGATGCGATCGGGGTTGGCGGGCCCGATCGTGTCCGAGAAGACGTAGGGCGAGATCTGCTCGCGGTCGACTCGCAGTTCATCGATCGCGTCGACCGTCGCGGGGTCGAGGGTGAGGGTTCGGCGGTTACCGGTCTTGGTGGCGACATCTTCGACCCACGACTCGCCGTCGCGGCGGACGATCGTCGCGCTGCTGTCGACGGTGAGCTGGTTGCCGGCGAGGTCGGTCCACTGGAGCGCGGCGAGCTCGGCGCGACGCAGTCCGGCGACGGCAGCGACGCGCAGGGCGACGCCGGCGGCCGGATCGAGGTCCTGCGCGGCCGCGATCGCGGCGCGCACGTCGTCGGAAGTCATCGCATCGCGCGGCTGACGCTTCGGTTGGCGCAGTATCGCCTGGCTGGCCGGGTTACTTCCCACCCACTCCCACCGCAACGCCTGCGCGAGCGCGGCGCGCAACACCGAATGGCGACCGCGGATCGCCGCCTCCCCCACGCCTGTCTTGCGCATGCGCGCGTGCCACCGCTCGACATCGGCGACGCCGAGGCGCGCGACGGGCATCTCGGCGATGGGGTCGGATTCGATCAGCGCGATGCGACTCTCGTAATCGCGTCGCGTCGACTCCGCCCAGACCAGCTGGTTGACGTCGCGCCACGCGGTCAGCACGTCGGCAACGGTGCGACCAGCGGCGTTCGACGGCGGCCGCGACTCCAGCGTTGCGGCGACGCGCTGAGCCTCGCGCTTGGTGCCGCGTACGGTGCGGCTGATCTGCGTCGGCCGACCGGACGAGTCGCGTCCGGTGAACACCCGGATCTCCCACACCCCCGGCTTGCGCTCCCGCAGGGTCGCCATGGCTCACGACCGTAGCAGCTGTAGGGATTTGTAGGGATGAAGCAGTCAGATCAGGCCGACAACCCGACGGTCAGATCACTGAATATGCAGGCCAGAGATGGCGCGTGAGATGACCAACCGCTGGATCTCACTCGTGCCTTCGAAGATCGTGTAGATCTTCGAGTCGCGATGCCACCGCTCCACCGGGTTCTCGCGCACGTAGCCGTAGCCGCCGAGGATCTGGATGGCCTCCTCGGTGACGTGCACCGCGGTCTCGGCCGCCTTCAGCTTGCTCATCGAGCCCTCGCCGTGCTCGAACCGCTTGCCCGAGTGCGCCATCCACGACGCGCGCCACACCAGGAGCCGTGACGCGTCGATCTCGGTGATCATGTCGGCGAGCTTGAACGCGATCGCCTGGTTCTCGATGATCGGCCGGCCGAACTGCACGCGCTCCTTGGCGTAGTCGAGCGAGTACTCGTACGCGGCGCGCGCGATGCCGATCGCCTGCGCACCCACGAGCGGGCGCGTCGCCTCGAACGTCTTCATCGCGGCCTGGCCACCGGCGCTCACGCCTTCGCGCACGCGTGCGAGCCGCTCGTCGAGCTTCTCCTTGCCGCCGAGCAGGCAGCTGCCGGGCACGCGCACGTCGTCGAGGATCACCTCGGCGGTGTGGCTCGCCCGGATGCCGTGCTTCTTGAACTTCTGGCCCATGCGCAGCCCGGGCGTGCCGGGCGGCACCACGAAGCTCGCCTGGCCGCGTGCTTTGAGCTCCGGATCGACCGACGCCACGACGACGTGCACATCCGCGATGCCACCGTTGGTGATCCACGTCTTCGTGCCGTTCAGGACCCACTCGTCCTTCGCCTCGTCGTACACGGCGCGCGTGCGGAGCGAGCTGACGTCGCTGCCCGCGTCGGGCTCGCTCACGCAGAACGCGCCGAGCTGGATCTTCTCGGGCGTGCCGAAGCACTGCGGGATCCACTCGGCGGCCTGCTCCGGCGTGCCGTTCGCGGCGATGCCCGACACCGCGAGGGTGCTGCCGAAGATCGCGAGCGTGATGCCCGCGTCACCCCAACACATCTCCTCGCTCACGATCGGCCACGTGAGCCCGGTCGAATCGGCGAACGCGTTGGCGACGAAGTCGGGCGAGTACAGCCCGATCTTGGCGGCCTCCTCGATCACCGGCCACGGGGTCTCCTCCCGCTCGTCCCACTCGTGGGCGACGGGACGGATCACGTCGTCGGCGAAGTCGTGGACCCACTTCTGGATCTGGAGCTGGTCCTCGTTGAGGTCGAGGGAGAAGTCGGCCATGGTGCTCTCCTCGTGAACGCACAAGTTACCGCCGAGTAACTTACACCTCCCCACCGTTTTGGCGTACCCGGGCTACCGCTGAGGTAGCTGGCGTACGCCAAGACGTGGATGGGGCGTTCCGGGCCCAGACGCGCGAGTGCCCGCCGGGAGGAACCGGCGGGCACTCGACGAGGCCGGGCACGTGCGGACGGCGGGGCGATCCCGGCCCCGGCCTTGCGCTTCTGGTCAGCTCCCCTGCTGCTGACCGAAGTGACGGTTGACGAGCGTGTTCGCCCGGTCGGCCACCTTGCCCTTGATGGTGTCGCCGCGCTCGGCGGTGATCTTGCCGTTGGCGACGGCCTGGTCGACGCGCTGGTTCACCGCGCTCACGACTGCGTCGACGACGGCCTGCGGGTCGACGTTGTGGGCCTGGGCGATCTCGGCCACGCTCTGACCGCTCTTCAGCGCGGCGCGGAGGTCGGCCCGCTCGATGCCGATCGTCTTGGCGACGAGGCCACCGAGTGCGTGGCGAGCGCGGAGCCGGGGGTGAGCCGCCTGGGTCGACGGGTCCTTCGCCGGGGCGGACGTGCCGTCGGCGGCGAACGCCATCCCGGCGGTGCCCGCCGTGACCGCGCCGGCGAGGGCGACGGTGGCGACGAGCTGCTTGGTGCGGTGCTTGATGTCCATGGTGGTTCTCCTGGGTCCCCTGCGAACGACGGCAGAGCCGGGGGGTGGCGGCTCGTGCAACCGATACAACGCCCGCAACATGATGGTTGTGTGAACCCGTCGGCAGCCGTCGGCCAAGCGCAGTAGTTTCCGCGGCATGGCCGACGACGTGACGATCGACCTCGACGAGCACATCGCGACGGTGGAGATCCACCGACCGCCCAACAACTTCTTCGACGTCGCCCTGATCAAGGGCCTGGCCGAAGCGGTGTTCGCGCTCGACGACGACCCCGCCTGCCGGGTGGTGGTGCTCTGCTCCGAGGGCAAGAACTTCTGCGCCGGCGCCGACCTCGGGCCCGACTCGGACCTGATCGACACCACGGCCGACCTCTACGCGGAGGCGGTGCGCCTCTACTCGGCCCGCAAGCCGATCGTGGCCGCGGTGCAGGGCGCGGCGGTGGGGGGTGGCCTCGGCCTGGCCCTCGCCGCCGACTTCCGCATCGCGACGCCCGAGACCACGTTCCGGTGCAACTTCGCGCGGCTCGGGTTCCACCAGGGGTTCGGCATCAGCGCGTCGCTTCCCGCCGTCGTCGGCCAGCAACGCGCGCTCGAGCTCCTCTACACGGGCGGCCAGGTGAAGGGCGAGGAAGCGCTCAGGATCGGCCTCGCCGATCGCTGCGTGCCGGCCGACGAGCTGCGCGGAGCTGCGCGCGCGTTCGCCACCGGCATCGCGGCAGCCGGGCCGCTCGCGGTGCTCGCGATCAAGGAGACGATGCGCGGCGACCTCGCGGCCCGCATCCAGGAGGTGACCGCTCGCGAGCACGTCGCGCAGCAGGCACTGCGCGCCACGGCCGACTTCGCGGAAGGCGTGCGCGCCACGAGCGAGCGACGCCCACCCGAGTTCCGGGGTGAGTAGATGAGCGGAACCTCGCCGCCGGGTGTCGACCTCGACGCGTTCACCGCGTGGGCCGGCGCCGCGCTCCCGCAGCTGCAGCCGCCGTTCACGGGAACCTTCATCGCCGGCGGTCGCTCGAACATCACCGTGCGCATCACCGACGCGACCGGCGCCGACTACGTCGTGCGACGGCCACCCCTCCACAGCGTGCTCGCGACCGCGCACGACGTCGCGCGCGAGCACCGGATCATCTCCGCACTCGGTCCCACGCCGGTGCCCGTCCCACGGACGCTCGCGGTGTGCGACGACGTCGACGTGCTCGGCGCACCGTTCTACGTCATGGAATACGTCGACGGCATCGTGCTGAACACCGCCGAGGTCGCGGTGGCCGAGCTCAACGTCGATGCCCGGGCCGCAGCGGGGCCGTCGCTCGTCGACGCCCAGGTCGCGCTGCACGCCGTCGACCCCGACGCGGTGGGGCTCGGCACGCTGGCCAAGAAGGAAGACTTCATCGCACGCCAGCTGCACCGTTGGTCGGGGCAGTGGGCGCAGACGAAGCAGCGCGAGGTTCCCGCCGTCGACCGCGTCCACCGGATCCTCTCCGAGAACATCCCGGAGCAACGCGAGAGCCGCATCGTGCACGGCGACTTCCGGCTCGGGAACTGCATCGTCGACACCGACGGCCACGTGCGCGCGGTGCTCGACTGGGAGCTCTGCACGTTGGGTGACCCGCTCGCCGACGTCGGCTACATGCTGGCGTCGTGGCCGCGCCCCGACGACACCCACAGCTGGGACCTCGAGAACCCCACGACCGCGCCCGGCTTCGTCGAGCACGCCGATCTGATCGAGCGCTACGCCGCCGAGTCGGGACGCGACCTCGGCGACATCGACTTCTACGTGGCCTTCTCCTACTGGCGCCTCGCGTGCATCCTCGAGGGCGTGTACGCGCGTTCGCTGGGTGGGGCACAGGGTGAGTCCGACGTCGACCCCGAGGAGTTCCGCATCCGGGTCGACAACTGCGCCGCGCTGGCCGACGAGCGCGCCGCCGGCCTGGTCACCGGCTCAGGCAGTGGGCACTGAGGTGGCCACGACCGTCGCCGGGTACAGCCACGTGACCGTGGTCGTCGACGACCTCGACGCGGCGGTGGCCTTCTACCGTGACACCCTCGGGTTCGAGCGCCTCCCCCGGCCCGACACGTTGGGCCCGGGCGCCTGGCTCCAGGTGGGCACCGCGCAGCTCCACATCGTGATCGTCGACGAGCTGGGTCCTCCTCCGGTCGGCCTGCCCCATCTGGCGCTGCACGTGCCGCCCGGCGAGTGGGACGCCACCATCGCGGCCCTCGAGGCGCTCGACGTCGACTTCGTGCGCCGGCCCCGCTCCCGCGAGGACTTCGGGCGCCTGGTGCGGGCGGCCTTCATCCGGGACCCGGCCGGGAACGTGATCGAGCTCACCGACGTCGGGCCGCTCCCCGACTGACGATCTGGAATTGACGATCTGACGGGGTTGACAATCCGCTTAGGTTCGCTTAACCTTTGCCCTGCATGTACGTGTGCTATTGCGCAGGCGTGAGCGACCGGGCGGTCGAGGCCGCAGTGGCCGACGGCGCGCGGTCGATCGAGGAGCTCGGCCGGCGCTGCGGTGCGGGCGCCGAGTGCGGTGGGTGCCACCCCGTCCTCGCCGAGCTGCTCGGCTGCGACGCGCACCACCTCGTCACCGCCTCCTGACCCGAGCCGCCGGTTAGGGTTCGCCCATGCAGCGCGACGCGGACATCATCGAGCTCCTCAACGAAGTGCTCACGAGCGAGCTCACCTCGGTCAACCAGTACTTCCTCGACGCGAAGATGCTGGGCAACTGGGGGTACGACCGCCTCGCCGAGAAGTACCACAGCGAGTCGATCGACGAGATGAAGGATGCCGACGAGCTCATCGAGCGCATCCTCTTCCTCGAGGGCATGCCCAACCTGCAACGACTCTCCACGCTGCGCGTGGGCGAGACGGTGCCCGAGAAGCTCCAAGCCGCGCTCGACCTCGAGTACGACGCGATCGCGCGCCTGAACCGCGGCATCGAGCTCTGCACGTCGAAGGGCGACAACGGCACGCGCGAGATGCTCGACGGCATCCTCGAGGGTGAAGAGGAGTTCGCCGACTGGCTCGAGACGCAGTTCGAGCTCATCCGCCAGATCGGCGAGGCGCTCTACCTGGCGCAACAGATCCACAGCTGAACCGACGCGCCGCGGCGCGCTCGAACGCTCGTCGAGCCCCCCACTACTGTCGAGCGGTGCAGGACGGCCCGGCGCAGATCCCGCGGCGGACGTTCCTCACCGCTGGTGCGCTCGCAGTGCTCGCGGCCTGCAGCTCCGGCGGCGACGACAACGCGGCGCGCGGTACGTCGGTGTCGAGCACCACCGGGGCCGCCGCGACCACCGCTCCGGCGACCACCGCCCCGGCGACCACCACTCCGGCTGCCGGCACCCAGGGGCCGGCACGGTTCGTCGACCACGGTCTCGAAGCGCACCGCCGCGTCGCACTCACGTTCCACACGAACGGCGATCTCACGCTGGCGTCACAGCTGCTCGACGTGCTCGCGCAGCACGACACCGTGATCACCGCGTTCGTCGTCGGCAACTGGCTCGACGCGAACCCGGCGTGGGGCAGGAAGCTCGTCGACGCGGGGCACGAGGTCGCGAACCACACCTACACCCACCCGTCGTTCCTCTCGCTCTCGCGCGACGCGATGCTCGACGAGATCGTGCGATGCCGCGACGCGCTCGCGCGCGACGCGGGAACGCCGGGCAAGTTCTTCCGTCCTTCGGGCACCGACGACGGCACCGTCGCACCCCCCGACGTGGTGCTCGACGTCGCGGCGGCCGCCGGCTACCCGACGGTGCTCGGCTTCGACGTCGACCCCTTCGACTACGACGACCCGGGCGCCGACGTGGTGACGCAGCGCACCCTTGCCGCGGTGCAGCCGGGCTCGATCGTGAGCCTCCACTTCGGGCACGC
>DASUMF010000227.1:0-5273 GCA_036277835.1 Acidimicrobiia bacterium | reverse complement strand
GGGGGGTCGCGTCGACGCAGTACCGGACGAGCCGAACATGGGCGTGTACTTCAGCGTGACCTGCACCGACGACCAGGGCACCGCGTTCGGCATCACCTCGACGACGCCCGGTTGATCCGATCGACGACGTCGACCACCGCGCTGCGTTCGGCGAAGTCGACCGCCACCAGCGTCGGCGTGCGCCCACGCGCCGCGGTGCACCGCTCGACGCGTTCGCGGAGCGCCCGTTCGTTCACGGCCCGGGCGCGGCGGGTGGTCGGTGGTGTGACCCAGTGGTTGAACTGGAAGATCGGAGCACCGGCGACACCGCGGTTGGGATCACACGACGATGCCGCGCGCAACGACGACGCGGTGAGGAAGGTGAACGGCGTCTCCTGCACGAGCGCGGTGAACGCGTTCGGCATCGTGGGGCCGCCGTCGCCGTTCTCGAGCGACACGAGCAGTCGAGTGCGTGCGGCGATCATCTCGCCCAGCGTGGGGAGCTCGGCACCGGGCGCCACGGCGACCAGCTCGCGGTCGAGCCCCGCGCCGGCGAGCTCGGCGCGGATGCGCTCCGGCGCCACGTAGTCCTCGACGACGAACACGAGCACGTCGTTCGGATGGTCGTCGAGGAACGCGCGCACCTCGGCCGCGATCACGGAGAGCTTCACGCCGCCGAGCTCGCAGAACGTGTGGCACAGGTAGACGTCGGTCGGCGTCCCCGCCGGTGGCGCACCGATCGACTCGTGGATCCTCGTGGCCGTCGCCACCAACGCAGGCGGGAGGTCGGTCGCCTGGGTACCGAAGGGGCCGGCGAGCTCCGTGTAGATCCTCCCGCCCCGGTCGACGCCCTCGTACGCGTCGATCTGGAACCCTCGGATGTGGTGGGCCAGCTGCCACGACATGGGCTTGCCCTGGTTGGGGCCGATGAAGCCGTCGGCCGGCGACGACATGGAGTTGTGGGTGGTCGCGAAGGCCACCTCCCCGAGCGAGAGACCGCAGAGGCGCACGCGCCCGTTGCACCGCAATTGCGCGCCCGCGCTCGGCGAGGATCCCGTCGCGACCGCACCGAGCGTGACCATGCCCAAGACGGCCGCACCCACCGCCACGGTCCAGGCCCGTCTCACGACCCGGAACGATAGGGGTGGGTACGCTCGGGGTCATGAGCGTGAAGCTCGACCACACGATCGTGTGGTGCCGCGACCAGCACCGTTCGGCAGGGTTCCTCGCCGAGATCCTGGGGCGTCCCGCGCCGACCCGATTCGGTCCGTTCCTCGTCGTCGACCTCGACAACGAGATGTCGCTCGACTACCACGAGCTCGACGGCGACCTCGCGCCCCAGCACTACGCGTTCCTCATCAGCGAAGCGGAGTTCGACGAGATCTTCGGACGCATCGTGGAACGCGGGCTCGAGCACTGGGCCGACCCCGGCCGAACCGAGGCCGGCGCGATCAACCACAACGACGGCGGTCGCGGCGTCTACTTCGAAGACCCCGACGGCCACCTGTTCGAGATCATCACCCGCCGCTACGGCAGCGCCAGCTGACGCGTGCTCTTCGAGCAGCGGTTCTGGGCCGGCATCGCCGACGGGTCGATCACGGTCACCTTCCGGCGGTGGAAGCGACCGCAAGCCGTCGCGGGTCGTCGGTACCGGACACCAGGGGGGATCGTCGAGGCCGAACGCGTCACCACCGTCGACCCGAGCACCGTCACGAAGGCCGACGCCCGGCGAGCCGGGTACGCGTCGCCCGACGCGCTGGTGGCGGATCTCCGCGGTGACCCCTCCACGCCGGTCACGCGCATCCAGTTCCACCTGGTCGACGAGCCCGACCCCCGGGCCGTGCTCGCCGCGACCGCGTCGCTCGACGACGCCGACGTCGCGACGATCGACGCCCGCCTCGACCGCTTCGACCGCAGCAGCCGTCACGGGGCGTGGACCCGCGGCGTGCTGCTCGCGATCGAGGAGCATCCCGCCACCCGCGCGCCCGACCTGGCGGCGAGCTTCGGGCGGGAGACGGCCGAGTTCAAGCTCGACGTGAGGAAGCTGAAGAACCTCGGTCTCACCCTGAGCCTGCCGGTGGGGTACCGACTCTCGCCGCGCGGCGAGGCCTACCTCCGCGCCACCCGTCGTGTGAACACGACCACGAGCACGAATCCGAGGAGCACCCACCCATGAGCCACGCGATGACCCACGACGAATGGCGCGCCTTCGTGCTCGACGGCGGCCGCACCGGCAAGCTCGCCACCGTGCGCGCCGACGGTCGTCCGCACGTCGCGCCGGTCTGGTTCACGCTCGACGGCGACGACGTGGTGTTCACCACCGGCGAGCGCTCCGCGAAGGGCCGCTCGCTGGCGCGCGAGCCGCGGGTGAGCATGTGCATCGACGACGAGCGGCCACCGTTCTCGTTCGTGGTCATCGAAGGCGTGGCCGAGCTCTCCGACGACATGGACGAGCTCCTGCGGTGGGCCACGGCGCTCGGCGAGCGCTACATGGGCGCGGACGCGGCCGAAGGGTTCGGTCGGCGCAACGCAGTTCCCGGTGAGCTCCTGGTGCGCATCCGACCGACGCGCGTGATCGCGCAGGCCGCGATCGCCGAGTGATGCTGCCCGACGAGGCGACGACCGACGCGCTGATGCTGGCCGCGCTCGAGGAGGCGCGCGCCGCGCTCGAGCACGACGACGTGCCGATCGGCGCCGTGGTGGCGCGCCTGGACACGGGCGAGGTGTTGGCCCGTCAGCACAACCGGCGCGAGGTGGATGGCGACCCAACCGCGCACGCGGAGATCCTCGCGCTGCGCGAGGCCGCGCGCGCGATCGGCAACTGGCGGCTCGACGGCTGCGTGCTCGCGGTCACCCTCGAACCCTGCGCGATGTGCGCAGGTGCGCTCGTGAACGCGCGCCTCCCGCTGCTCGTGTTCGGTGCCACCGATCCGAAGGCCGGCGCGGTCACGAGCCTCTACGAGATCGCCGGCGACCCGCGCCTCAACCACCGCGTGGCGGTCCACGGCGGCGTGCGCGCGGACGCGTGCGGCGAGCTGCTCACCGCGTTCTTCGCCGCGCGTCGCAAGGGATCACGAGAAGAGACGCCCGAAGTCGATCGGTAGGATGGTCGACGGAGGGGTGCGAGAGCGGCCGAATCGGATGGTCTCGAAAACCATTGTGGGGCAACCCACCCTGGGTTCAAATCCCAGTCCCTCCGCCAGCTCGGGATCGGTGACTGCGGGGGCGGGATGACCGCTCCCGCAGCCCGTCTCAGAGCGCCGGCGTGAGCCCCAGTGCCTGGTAGATCTCTCTCGTCGCACTGGAGCGGTTGAGCGTGTAGAAGTGCAGGCCGGGCGCACCACCGTCGAGCAGCGTGCGACACAGCGCCGTCGCCTCGGCCACGCCGACCGCGCGCACCGCCTTCGGGTCGTCGCCGACCGCCTCGAGCTTCTCGCGCAGCCACCGCGGGAACTCCGAGCCCTGCATCGCGGCCATCCGCTCGATCGAGTTGAGGTTGGTCACCGGCATGATCCCGGGGACGATCGGCTTGTCGACGCCGTGGGCGCGCACCGATTCGACCAGCTCGAAGTAGTGGTCGGCGTCGAAGAAGAACTGCGTGATCGCGAAGTCGGCCTCTGCCAGCTTCTCGGCGGTGTGCAGCCGGTCCTCGGCCAGGCTCGGCGACCGCGGGTGGGGTTCCGGATGGGCCGCCACCCCGATCGAGAAGTCGCCGATGCCGCGGACCAGGCGCACCAGCTCGATCGAGTGGCGCAGCTCGCCCTCGGGGAGATCGGCGTCGCGCGGCGGGTCGCCGCCGAGCGCCAAGACGTTCTCGATGCCGGCGTCGCGGTAGCGCTCCACGATCTCCACGAGCTCAGCGCGCGTGTGGCACGCGCACGTGAGGTGCGCCATCGCAGTCATCGTGGTGGTGTTGTTGATGCTGACGACGAGCTCGTGCGTGCGATCACGAGTGCTCCCACCGGCACCGTACGTGACCGAGACGTACGACGGGCCGAGCGGCTCGAGTGCGACCAACGTGCGCGCGAGGACCTGCTCCATCTCCTCGTTGCGCGGCGGCCCGAATTCGAACGAGTACGTCGTGCCGTCGCGCAGCAGCTCGTGGATCTTGGCCATCGGGCAGAAATCGTACGCGACGTCACATGGTCGGTCGCACACGGCTATGCCAGACTGCGACCATGCCGCCGGAGAAGCTCCACTGGAAGCACCTCTACTCCGAGGTCGTCACCTCGGGGTTGTGCACCGGATGCTCCGGCTGTGTCATCGCGTGCCCGCACGACGTGCTCGGGTATCGCGACGACGAGGGCATCTACCGTCCGTTCCAGCTCGAAGACGGCTTCGCGCCCGACAACTGCAGCCACGGTGAGAAGGGCTGCACGTCCTGCACGCGAGCGTGCCCGCGGTTCCGGGCCTGGGAGCCCGAGATCGACGAGTTCATGTTCGGGCGCACCCGGGCCGCCGACGAGCCGGCCGGCATCTACAAGGACATCATGCTCACCCGCGCCACCGACCCGGTGCTCGCCGAAGTGGGCCAGGACGGTGGGCTCGTCTCGGCCATCCTCCTGTACGCGCTCGAGCACGACCTCATCGACGCCGCGCTGGTGAGCTACCTCGAAGGTGACGGCTCCACGTGGAAGGCGGTCCCGGGTGTCGCGCGCACGCGCGACGACGTGATCGCGTCGGCCGGGAGTCGCTACACGTACTCCGCCAACCCGATGGCGTACGCGGAAGCCGTCGAGGGCGGTGCCGAGCGCATCGCGCTCGTCGGCATGAGCTGTCAGAGCTCGATGCCGCCGGTGATGAAGCAACGCAAGGCCGGCAAGGTCGCGCGCCGCTTCGCGCTCAACATCGGGCTGCTGTGCTCCAAGACCTTCGACGACGCGATCTTCGAGGAGCTGATCGAGGCGAAGTACGGGCTGCACAAGGCCGACATCAAGAAGATGAACATCAAGGGCGTCCTCCAGATCTGGATGCACGACGGCGACTACCACGAGATCCCGCTGAAGGAGTGCCACGCGTGGACGCGTGAGGGTTGCAAGATGTGCCCCGACTTCGCGGCCGAGCACGCCGACATCTCCACCGGAGGCATCGGCAAGTTCAACGACTGGACCCTGACGATCGTCCGCACCGACGCCGGTCGCGACCTCATGGAGCGGATGCTCGCCGACGGCGTGATCGAGGTCCGTCCCGGAGACGACGACCCCGACGCGATCGCGCTCATGCACAAGCTCTCGCGGAAGTCGCGCAAGCGCTGGCCGGCGTTCGCCGCCGACGAGGTGCGAGCCCCGGTCGAG
>DASUMF010000226.1:0-4784 GCA_036277835.1 Acidimicrobiia bacterium | reverse complement strand
CTCCCGTCCGAGGGACTCGTCGAACAGGCGACGGTTCGCGATCCCGGTGAGCGAGTCGCGCGTGGCGAGGCGCTCCACCTCGATGAGCAGCTCGGCATTGCGCAGCGCGAGCGCGGTGTGCATCGCGGCCTGCGCGAGGCCCTGCACGGTGAGCGTCGGGATGCGTGCCGAGTCGTCGCCGCCCCACTCCGCCACCACCACGCCGATCGGCTCGTCGTCGGCTGCGATCGGTGCGACGAGCACGTTGGTGGCGTCGGGAAGCACCGCTTCGAGCAGGGCGTCGTCGAGCGCGCGGACGAGGACGGGCGTGGAGCTCGACCAGCAGTCCCACGTGACGGGTGCCGGTCGATCCGACAGCGCGACGAGCGCCTCGACGCGGCCGTCGTCGACGACACCGTGCCATGCACCGTCGCGACGCACGAGCACGCCGACCCGCACGAAGCCGAGCCGCGCGCACGCGTGACGCACCAGCACGCCCATCACGTCTTCGGCGCGCCGGGCCCGCTCCAGATCCGCACCCAGTTCGACGAGGAGGGCGAGCTGGCCACGGCTGTGCCGCAGCGAGCGCTCGTTGACCGACGAGAAGATCGCGGCGCAGAACGCGAACAGCAGGAACGTCGCGGCGCTGATCACCGCGACGCGGTCGCTGACGAGCGGCTGGATCGCGATGACCCCGGCGTCGCCCGCGGCGTGGGCAAGGAGGAGCAGGATCGCGCACCACGTCGCGAGCTTCAGGCCCGCCCGGTACGACACGAGCAGCGTGACCGCGAGCACGTCGAGGAAGACGAGGAACAGCAACGGGCTGCGGTAGCCGCCGGTGACCGCGACGACGAGCGCGAGCGCGGCGCCGTCGAGCAGCACGACCGACGAGACGAACACGCTGATGCGGGCCTGATGCCGGCGGCGATACACCTCGCCGACGCTCACGAGCGCCGCGTACACCAGCACCCCGGCCGCGATCGCCGCGTCGAGCTCACCGACGATCGCGGTGATGACGAGCACCGCGAACGCGCCGAGCGTTCGTACGAGCTGGAGCACCAGCAGCCGGTTCGCAACCGGCGTCACGTCGCGCGTGGGTGCTCCCGTCGTCAACGGAACCTGGCGAGGTCGTCGGTGTCGGCCGCCTCGGCGAGCCGCGCGTCGCGGCGATCACCGGCCCCGTGGAAGACGAGGAAGAGGATGACCGCGAGCAGCAGGGCAGCCACTGCGGCCAACGACGCGGGCGCCCGTGCGGTGAGCGGCGACGCTGCCGCGGTCGGGTTGCCGGCGGCCAGCGAGCCGTCGAACAGGTCGTCGAAGGCGCCCGCCGTCGGCGCCGCCGGCGCGGCCGCGAGCTCGGCCGCAGGTGGCGCGTCCTCGAGAGCACCCGGGTCGGCTGCGGCCAAGCCTGCGACAGCCGGCTCGAAGGCCGATGTCGCAGTCGCGGGGGCGGTCGCAGCCGACCCGAGAACTTCGACCCCCAGTGCAGGCACGGCGGCCGGGAGCGGCGCAGGGGTCGAGGGCGGGACCGGCACCGACGCGGGCGCAGGCACGGACTCGGCGCCGACTTCACCACCGGCGGCGACCCCTCCGTTGGTGCCCGTGCCGACGCTCGCGCCGGTCCCAGCGGTCCCCCCACTCGTGCCGCCGGTGCCGCCGGTCCCCCCACTCGTGCCGGTCCCGTCACCGACGTCGCCACCGGTCGCCCCACCGGTCGACTCACCCGTGACCGGGCCGGTCACCGATCCCTCATCGACGTCGTGGTCGCCGTCGTGGTCGCCGTCGTCGCCGTGATCGTCCGCGGCCGAGTCGTCACCAGCCGACTCGCCAGCACGCGGGCCGTCAGCACTCGGGCCGGCACTCGGGCCGGCACCGTTCGGGTGGTCGGCCACCGCCCCCGCTCCTCCGGCGGAGCCCGCCCCGGGATCCACGAGCCCGTGCCGAGCGCCGCCGGGAGCCTCGGACGCCGAGTCACCCGTGGACGCCGACGCCACGCTGCCCAGCGTCAGGAGCGCGCCAGCCAGGGCCCAGCCGAGGATCAGCACGGTCACACGCCGAGGCACCATGTTCCTCCAGGGTCGAGTGTCGAGGAGCTCTGGCGAGGTGGGGGCCTCACTCAGAGCGAGTATACGGCTACGTAACGTGAAACTTGTCACACTGTTCACGGAGAATCAAGGAAAGGCTTCTCCAAGAGACGGCTCGCGATCGTCCAAGGGCCCTCGAGCGCCAAGGGACCGGCCGCCCCACGGGCTGCGGGGCCGATCGACGGGGCGGATACGGTGCAGCCGATGAGCGAGGACGTGCCCGAGATCGAGGCTGACGACGCCGAGGCGGCGGTCGCCGCCGGGGCGTTCCTCCTCGACGTGCGCGAGCCCGAGGAGTGGGTCGAGGGCCACGCACCGGGCGCCGTGCACGTGCCGATGCGCGAGGTGCCCGACCGCCTGGCCGAGCTCCCGAAGGACCGACTGGTCGTGGCCACGTGCCGGAGTGGTGCGCGATCGCGCGCGGTCGCGGCCCTGCTCGCGGCCGAGGGATACGACGTCGTCAACGCGCTGGGCGGCATGCAGGCGTGGCAGGCGTACGGATTCGACGTGGTGACCGACAGCGGCGCGCCCGGCATCGTGGCCTGAGGCCCACGCAGCTTCGGCCCACGCACCTCTGCCCGCGCTCGGCGTCCCGCGCGGCCGTACACACACCGCACCGGTAGCGTGCTCGAGGTGCCGAGCCGCTCGTTCGACCGGGCTGGCGCGCTCGATCGTCTGCGCCACGACGACTTCGACGTCGTCGTCGTCGGCGGCGGGATCACCGGCGTCGGCGTCGCGCTCGACGCGGTCACGCGGGGGCTCCGCACCGCGCTGGTGGAACGCGACGACTTCGCTTCCGGCACGAGCAGCCGGAGCTCGAAGCTCGTCCACGGCGGCTTGCGTTACCTCGACCAACGCGAGTTCCGCCTCGTGTACGAGGCGCTCGCAGAGCGTCAGCACATCATCGAGAACGCACCACACCTCGTGTCGATCCTGCCGTTCCTCCTGCCTGCGCTCGCCCACGAGGGTCGCCTCACGCGACGCCTCGCGCCGATCGTGAGTGGTGCGCTGTGGATGTACGACCTCACCGGCGGCATCCGGATCGGCACGCGCCACCAACGCGTGTCGGTGGAGACGGCGGTCGCGCACATCCCCACCCTCGACGCGAGCCGGTTGCGCGGGAGCTATGTGTACTTCGACGCGCAGGCCGACGACGCACGACTGACGCTCACGATCGCTCGCACTGCCGCCGCGCACGGCGCGGCAGTCGTCAACCGCGCGCGCGTCGTGAGCTTCGAGAAACACGGCCGTCGCGTGGTCGGCGTGCGCGTGGCGGCCGACCACGACGAGTTCACGATCCGCGCCAGGAGCGTGGTGAACGCGGCCGGCGTGTGGGCCGACGACGTGCGCGCGCTCGACGAAGGTGCGCACCCGGCCTCGATGCAGCCGGCCAAGGGCGTGCACGTCACGCTGCCGTGGTCGCTCGTGCGCAACGACATCGCGGCAATCATCCCGGTGCCGGGTGACACCCGTTCCGTGTTCGTGATCCCGTGGGGCGATCACACCTACGTCGGTACCACCGACACCGAGTACGACGGCTCACTCGACGACCCGCGCTGCACACCGAGCGACGTCGAGTACCTCCTCGGCGCGCTGAACTCGATCAGCACGTTCCACGCGAGTGCCGACGACGTCGTCGGCACGTGGGCGGGCCTGCGACCACTGCTCCGGGGCTCGATGCGAGCCCGCACGGCCGACCTCTCGCGGCGGCACGCGGTGCGCACGTCCGACGCCGGCGTGGTCACGGTCACCGGCGGCAAGCTCACGACCTACCGGCGGATGGCAGCCGACGCGGTCGACGCGGTGCAGCGAGATCTCCCGGGCTCCGACGCGCCGAGCCGCACCAAGCACCTGCGCCTCGTGGGTGCCGACGGCATCGATCCTCCCCACGCGGCCCTCCCTCCCCCCGGTGCCCACTCGCAGCCGTCGACCGCCGAGCACCTCGCAGCCCGCTACGGCTCGGAGATGCGGACGGTGCAAGCGCTCGCGGAGGCCACGCCGGCCTGGGCGGAACCGCTCGTGCCGGGCCTTCCCTATCTCAAGGCGGAGGCCGTCTACGCCGTTCGTGAGGAGATGGCGTCCAGTCTCGACGACGTGTTGTCGCGCCGCACGCGCTCGAGGGTCCTCGACGCCGCGGCGACGGCCGCGGCCGCCGGCGACGTCGCCTCGCTCATCGCGCCCGAGTTGGGGTGGTCGAGCGAGGAGGCCGCCGCACGAGCGCGCGAGTTCGCCGAGCTCGTGGTGGAGGATCGGCCGTGACGACCCGCCTCACGCGCCGAGGTGTTGCCGTGCTCGGTGCCGTGATGGTGTTGCTCGCGACCACGAGCGGCGCGGCCGTGGCGAAGCCAACGACGAAGACGGCGGTGAAGACGTGGCCGGCGATGGTCGCCTTCGACCCGACGATCGCGTGGAGCCCGTGTCACGACACCTGGGAGTGCGGCACGCTCACGGTCCCCGTCGACTGGACGAACGGCAGTGGCGGCCAGATCCCGCTCGCGGTCGCACGCCACCTGGCCACGACACCCGACGAGCGCATCGGTGTGCTCGCCGTCAACCCAGGCGGCCCCGGTGAAGGCGGCGTCGACTACCTCCCGCAGATCGTGAGCCACTTTCCCGACACCGTGCTCGCACGCTTCGACGTCGTCACGTGGGACCCGCGCGGCACCGGCCACTCGCAACCCGTCGATGGGGGCGGCTCCGGTGTAGCACGGTAATTCGTCA
>DASUMF010000225.1:0-5390 GCA_036277835.1 Acidimicrobiia bacterium | reverse complement strand
GGTGGGTGAGGTGCGCCGGATCGTCGATCTTCGCGAGCACGACGCGCGCACCGGTGGCCTGGGCCTCGAAGCGCTCGACGCTGGGTGCGAGCGACTGCTCGAAGATGTTGTCGGCGAGCATCATCGCGAAGCGGTCGCCGTCGACGAATCGCTCGGCCAGACCGAGCGCCTCGGCGATCCCACCGGCGCGCTCCTGGTACGAGTAGAGCAGGCGTTCGACACCCCACTCGTGGCCGTTGCCGAGGAGCCGCAGGAATTCGCCGGCGTGGAAGCCGCCCGTGACGACCATCACCTCGTCGATCCCGGCCTTCACCAGCGCCTCGATCGAGTAGTTGATCATGGGCCGGTCGAAGATCGGCAGGAGATGCTTGTTGGTGATGCGGGTCAGCGGGTCGAGCCGGCTGCCCGTGCCGCCCGCGAGGATCACGCCCTTCATGGTGCGACAGTCTGCCGCGTCAGCCGCGCCCGAGCCGGGTCGGGTCCCGTGCCGGCTTCGTAGCGAACGGCAGTGCCGTCCTCAGTTGATCGACGACGGGAACCGGTCGGTGCTGCGCAACGCGGGGAATCGCGACGCCCAGATCGCCGCGACGGCGACGGTGGCGGCTCCGCCGAGCACGATCGCGGCCGCCGGGCCCAGCAGCTGGCCGACCACACCCGACTCGAAGGCGCCGAGCTCGTTCGACGCCCCGATGAAGACCATCTCGACCGCCAGCACCCGACCGCGCTTGTCGGCTGGTGTCACCAGTGGCACGAGGGTGGCGCGGATGAACACGCTCACCGCGTCGGCGCCGGAGAGCACCGCCAGCGCGATCCACGCCACGGCGTAGTTGGTGGTGATGCCCAGCACGATGGTGCCGACGCCGAAGAGGGCGACGGCGAGCAGCAGTCGCGTGCCGACCCGGCGGGTGATCGGCCGCACCGTGAGCACGAGCGTGACGGCCGCGGCGCCGATCCCGATGGCGGCGCGCAACCATCCCAGCCCGACCGCGCCGACGTGCAGGCGCTCCTCGGCGATGGCGGGCAGCAGCGCGACCGCGCCGCCGAACAAGACCGCGAAGAGGTCCAACGAGATCACGCCGAGCAGCACCGAGTGCCCACGCACGAAACGCAGGCCCTCGAACGCGTCGTGCAACGTGACGCGCCCCGACGCAGGTAGGTCCTCGGGTGCGCGCGCCCGCACCTCCGCGTCGCGCGCGTCGGTGCGCACGAACGCGAGGCTCGCGGCGCTCAGGAGCAGCAGCATCGCCGTCACCAAGTAGGGCAGCTGCACGTCGACGACGTAGAGGAATCCCGCCGCGATCGGACCGACGATCATCGCGGCCTGCCACGTCACCGACTGCCGCGCGACCAGCCACGGCAGACGGGCCGGGACCACGGTGTCGGCCGGGAGCGATCGGGTGGCCGGCATCGCGAACGCCCGCGCCACGCCGTACGCGACGATCAGCACGAAGATGGGCCCGGCGGCGCTCGGGTCGGTGCCCGCGTAGGCCGTCAACCCGAGGCAACACACCGCGGCGAGCACCAGGGCGACCGCGCCGACGACCCGGCGGTCGTACCGGTCGGCGACCGGTCCGGTCACGAACACCAGCAGCAGCGCCGGAGCGAACTCGGCCAGGCCGAGCAGACCGAGGTCGAGCTCGCGTCCGGTGAGGTCGAACACCTGCTTGCCGAGGGTGATCGTGAGCGCGGCGATCGCCGCCGACGAGCAGAACACGGAGACGAGCAACGCGACCACGGAACGCCGGGTCCGTGCGTCGAGGCGACCGGAGCTCGTGGGCACTTCGCTCGCCATCGCCGGACGATAACCGGGACCTCCCGGGCGACGATGCGTGGTTCCCCGTTCCGAGCGGCGGGCGTGTGGGTGCCAGGTACCGTGTCAGCGTGCTCGACGTGCTGATCTCGGACGGTGTGGTCGTCGACGGCACCGGCGCGCCCGCCCGACGCGCCGACGTCGGGATCGTCGGCGACCGGATCGTGCAGATCGGAGCGATCGACGTCGACGCGGTGCGCACGATCGACGCGAGCGACAAGGTCGTCACGCCCGGCTTCGTCGACGTCCACACGCACTTCGACGCGCAGGTGTTCTGGGACGGCGCCCTGACCCCGTCGCCCCTGCACGGGGTGACCACCGCGTTCGCCGGGAACTGCGGCTTCACCATCGCGCCGCTCCTCGGCGACGCGAACGATGCCGACTACCTCATGCGCATGCTGGCCCGCGTCGAAGGGATGCCGCTCCAGTCGCTCCGCCAGGGCGTGCCCTGGAACTGGGCGTCCACCGCGGAGTACCTCGACGCGATCGACGGCACGCTCGGCATCAACGCCGGGTTCATGGTCGGGCACTCGGCCATCCGACGTTCGGTCATGCGCGGCGACGCGAACCGGCGAGCTGCGCGACCCGATGAGATCGACGCCATGTGCGATCTCCTCCGTGCCGGACTCGAGGCGGGTGGTGTCGGGTTCTCGTCGTCGTACGCGCGCACGCACAACGACGCCGACGG
Organism: Acidimicrobiia bacterium; assembly: GCA_036277835.1. Classification (GTDB taxonomy): domain Bacteria; phylum Actinomycetota; class Acidimicrobiia; order IMCC26256; family DASPTH01; genus DASUMF01. The sequence goes on along the minus strand of DASUMF010000225.1, from coordinate 2,892 downwards.
CCACATGGTGCCGTCGCGGTACGCGACGGCCGAGGAGCTCGTCGCGCTTTCACGCGTCACGGGCGAGTTCGAAGGCACGTCGATCGAGTTCATCCCGATGAACGGCACGCGATTCGAGCCGTGGGCGGTGGACCTGATCGCAACCATGTCGGCAGCCGCGCAGCGCGCCCTCAACTGGAACATCATGCACGTGAACGCGACGAGCCTCGACGACAACTACCAGAAGCTCGCGGCATCCGACGTCGCCCGCGAGCGGGGTGGACGTGTCGTCGCGCTCACCATCCCGATGGTGGTGCCGACCATCATCTCCTTCCGCTCCGGCTTCCTCCTCGACGCGATGCCGGGGTGGAGCGACGCGATGCTCCTGCCGCCCGACGAGAAGCTGCGGGTGCTCCAGGATCGCGACGCGCGCGCCCGGCTGCGCGACGGCGCGGCCGACCCCGCGAACCCGATGCACCTCCACGCGCACTGGGACCAACACGTGATCCTCGACGTCGTCGCACCGGAGAACGAGCAGTACCGCGGTCTCCGGGTGGGGGAGATCGCGTCCGACGACGGACGCGACCCGTTCGACGTGCTGTGCGACATCGCCGTCGCCGACGAGCTCAACACGTCGTTCGGCTACGCGCAGCGGCGCGAGGACGACGCCGACTGGGCCGCGCGCCTCGAGATCTGGCGCGACGGGCGCGCGGTGATCGGCGCGTCGGACGCCGGCGCGCACGTGGACCTCCTCGCTTCGTTCAACTACCCGACGATGCTGCTCGGCGAAGCCGTGCGCGACCGCGGCCTGCTGCCGATCGAGGAGGCGGTGCACCTCATCACCGACGTGCCTGCACGCCTGTACGGCCTCCGCGATCGCGGTCGCCTGGCGGAAGGAGCGTTCGCGGACGTGGTCGTGCTCGATGCGGCCACCGTGGCGAGCGACGCGTTGCGCACCCGCTTCGACCTGCCGGGGGATGCCGGGCGCCTCTTTGCGGGTGCGCACGGCATCGAGCACGTGCTCGTGAACGGGCGCGCGATCGTGCGCGACGGCGAGCTCACGGGTGAGCGCTCGGGAACGCTGGTGCGTTCGGGCCTGCACACCGAGACCCCTGCACTCGATGACTGATGGCACTCGGCGACTGATGGCAGACCCGAGCACGGCCGAGCCCGCCCGCGGCGAGACGTACACGCACGGTCACCACGAGAGCGTGCTGCGATCGCACCGCTGGCGCACGGTGGAGAACTCGGCCGCCTACCTCGTGCCCCACCTGCGCCCCGGCACACGCGTGCTCGACGTCGGGTGCGGGCCGGGCACGATCACCGCCGATCTCGCAGCGCGAGTGGCCCCGGGCCCCGTGGTCGGGATCGACGCGGCCGCCGACATCGTCGAGGCGGCGCGGGAGAGCGCGGCGTCTGTCGATGCCGACGGCGCAGCGATCTCGTTGCGCTTCGACACCGGCGACGTGTACGCGCTCGACTTCCCCGACGGCTCCTTCGACGTCGTGCACGCCCACCAGGTGCTGCAACACCTGGCCGACCCGGTGGCCGCCTTGCGCGAGATGCGCCGTGTGTGCGCGCCCGACGGCATCGTCGCCGCCCGTGACGCCGACTACGCAGCGATGACGTGGGCACCTGCGGTGCCCGAGCTCGACGAGTGGATGGAGCTGTTCCAGCTCGTCACCCGCGCCAACGGCGGGGAACCCGATGCCGGACGGCGGCTCCTCGGGTGGGCCCGGGCGGCCGGCTTCTCACGCGTGGCGCCGTCGGCGTCGGTGTGGTGCTTCGCCACCCCCGAGGACCGCACGTGGTGGGGCGAGCTCTGGGCCGACCGCACCGTCAGCTCGTCGTTCGGCACCGGCGCGCTCGATCTCGGGCTCGCCGACCGCGCCCGGCTCGAGCGCATCGCAGCCGGCTGGCGGCGATGGGTGGGGACCGACGACGGGTGGTTCGCCGTGCTCCATGGCGAGATTCTCGGCACCCCCTAGCCTCACGCGAACGGCGATCGTCCAGCCCGATCCAGCCTGAACATCCAGCCTGAACATCCAGCCCCCACCATCCAGGAGGTGCGCCATGGCGAGTGGAGTCCCGGGTGCGAGCTCACTGGGTGAGGCGGCGGCCGTGCACGAGTCGGTGCTCGAGGACGCGCTCGGTGCGTTCGAGGGTGTGTTCCAGACGACCGACCCCGTGTCGTTGGGCCGCACCTTCGTCGGCGCGATGGCACGATCGTTCCGCCGCCCGGTGAAGTCGGCGCCCGCGTGGTTGCGCTGCGGCGCGGGGCTCGGCGTGGTCGGGGTCGACACGGTCGCGCGGGCGGTGGGTGTGCACCTCCCCGGGATCTCGCACGCGGAGCCCAAGGACTACCGCTTCACGTCGCCCGCATGGCGCGACAACTTCGCCTACCACGGCTTGATGGAGTCGTACCTGGTCGTCGCGCGGCTGTTGCGCGAGCTCGTGCACGCGGCGCAGCTCGAAGGCACCACCGCCGCGAAGGCCGAATTCGCCACGCAGATCGTGGCCGACGCGATCGCACCCACCAACTTCTTCCTCACCAACCCCGAGGCGCTCGAGCGACTCTTCGAGACCGCGGGCCTGAGCGTCGTGCGCGGCGCGCGCAACTTCGCACGCGACGCGATCCGCAACGACGGATGGCCCGCGCAGGTCGACCGCGCCGGCTTCGTGCTCGGCGAGAACACGGCAGCCACGCCGGGCAAGGTCGTGTACCGCAACGAGCTCATCGAGGTGCTCCAGTACGAGCCCCGCACCGAGGCCGTGCGAGCGATCCCGCTGCTCGTGTGCCCACCGTGGATCAACCGCTACTACATCGCCGACCTCGCGCCGGGCAAGAGCCTGGTGGAGTGGGCCGTCGACCACGGGCACACGACCTTCGCGATCAGCTTCCGCAACCCCGAC
>DASUMF010000224.1:0-6238 GCA_036277835.1 Acidimicrobiia bacterium | reverse complement strand
CGACGCGCTCGTCAACGCCGCGCTCATGGCCGGTGAGAACGTGACCGAGCGCATCGTGCGCAAGGTCTTCTCGGAGTCGATCGACGTCGTCGTGCACGTCGACCGCGACGATCTCGCCGGCGATGGCAGCGGTCTCCGCCGCCAGGTGGTGGAGATCGCCGCGCTGGTGCCCGCGTTGCGCGACGACTTCACGATCGAGCCACTCTTCACGCGTGCCCACCTGGGGGCGCCACTGCGGTGGACGGGCTCACTCCCGGCGCGCATCGAGCAGCGCATGGCCCGGGTGTTGTCGCTGGCGCAGCTCCACGCCGTCGTCGGTGAGGGCGGCTCGCCGTGACGGTCGTCGCGTCGGTGTGCGTGGGTGTCTTCGTCTACCTGCTGGTGGGGGTGCTCCTCGGCCACCCGGTCCGCGTGCCCTCACGTCGCCGTCGTGCGCACGACGCCGGCTTCACGGCGCGCCAACAGGCATGGCTGCTGCAGGCGGGCGTCGCGCTCGCACCGATGCAGTTCTGGGCGGCGTCGCTCGGCGTCGGCGTCGCGGCGTTCCTGGTCGCGACCTTCGTCACGGGCGCACCGCTCGTGGCCCTCGCGCCCGCGGTCGCGGTCGCCACGGTGCCGCGCGCGTACTTCGCCCGCCGCCGAGCCGGGCGCGTGCGGGAGATCCAGCGGGCGTGGCCGGACGGGCTCCGCGACGTCGCCGCGTCGATCGCCGCCGGACGTTCGCTCCCCGCGGCGATCGCGGAGCTGGCCACGACCGGTCCTGCGCCACTGCGGGCCGCGTTCGAGCGGTTCCCGTCGACCGCGCAGATGGTCGGTGCCGCGCCGGCGCTCGGATTGATCAAGGAGTCACTCGCCGACCCCACCAGCGATCGGGTCATCGAGGTGCTCGAACTGGCATGCGAGCGCGGCGGCGCGATCGTCGCCACGATCCTCGACGACCTCGTGGTGACCACGACGAAGGACCTCAAGGTGCTCGACGAGATCGACACCGAAGGGCTCGAGATGAAGATCAACGCGCGCGCTGTGCTCGTCCTCCCGTGGCTCGTGCTCGTGGCCCTCACCGTTCGCGGTGGTGCGTTCCGCGCCTTCTACCAGTCGGCTGCCGGCGTCCTGGTCGTGGCCGTCGGCGCCGCACTCAGCGCGCTCGGCTATTTCTGGATCACGCGCCTGTCGCGATCGCTCGACGAGCCGCGTGTCTTCGGAGCCGAGCCCCGTCGCGCCGCGGTCGCGTCGTGATGTCGTCGATGACGGTCGTGGCCGCAGCGGGTGCCGCGCTCGTGGCGGCGGGTGTCTCGGCGCTCGTGTTCCCGCCGACGGCCCGCCTCGCGCACCGGGTCCGTCCGTACACGCAGCTGGCACGAGCACGGCTGCACGGTCACGCCGACCTCATCCCGACGCCTCCGATGCGCCCGGCGCGCGGCGCGGTGGCGCGGGTCTTCGGGCCACCGACGCGCGCCGCAACGGGCGCGTTGACATCGCTCGTCGACCGGCGCGACGACGCGACGCTCGAGCTCGCATTGCGTCGCGCCGGCGACATGGGCGTCTCGGCTGCCGACCACCGCGCGCGGGTCGCGGGGTCGGTTCTGCGTTGGAGTGCGCTGGGCGCGACGGTCGGCATCGTCGCGTTGCACTCTGCGCCACTCACCATCGCGCTCGTCGCGCTCGGCACCGTGTGCGGAGCATCGCGGGCGCGCGGCGCGCTCGATCGGAGGATCCGTGACCGTGCGGAGCGCATGCGGATCGAGCTCTACACGGTCAACCAGCTGCTCGCGATGCATGTGCGGTCCGGTGCCGGGCCGATCCAGGCCGTGCAGCGCATCGTCGATCGCGGTGCTGGCGCGGTGGTCGACGAGCTTGCCGCGGTGTTGCTGGCGGTGCGCCGGGGCGAGTCGGAGCCGGCCGCCTTCCGGCACGCGGCCGAGGTCACAGCCGAGCCGGCGGCAGCGCGCACCTACAAGCTGTTCGCGGCCGGCGCCGAGCGCGGCGTCGACCTGGCCGGTGGCCTGCGTGCGCTGAGCGAGGACCTGCGCGACGCGCGTCGCGAGGAGATCCGCGCCACGGCGACGAAGCGCCGCGCCGCGATGCTCGTGCCGACCATCGCCGTGCTCGCGCCCGTGATGCTCCTGTTCATCGCCGCCCCGCTGCCGTCCGTGGTCCTCGGATCGCGCTGATGCACACCGCCGCCTCGTTCGCCGTCGAGCCCGTCGACGTCGTGTCCACCGAAAGGGACCTGAACCATGACCAGCACCGTCCTCCGGCTCCTCACCTCGATCCGGCTCCTCGCCTCGACGCATCGGGATGCCGATCGCGAGCGTCCACGCGGCCGGCCCGACGAGGGCATGACCACCGCGGAGCTGCTCGGCAACGCAGCGCTGGGGATCGCCGCGCTCGTCGCGATCTGGGCGGTGCTGCAGACGCTCGGACTCGACGTCGTCGACTGGATCCGCGCCCAGCTCATCACCTGATCCCGGTCGACAGACCGTCCGACGCGGGGATGACAAGCGTGCAGTACGTGGTCGCCACGGCCTTCACGCTCGTCGTCTTCGTCATGCTCGCCAACGTCGTCGTCGATCTCTACGCCCGGGGCGCGGTGCGGGCCGCGGTCGACGAAGCTGCGCGCGCCGGTGCCCGGGTCGACGCCACGCCCGCGGAGTGCGCAGCGAGAGCGCACGACGTGCTGGAGGGCTTGGTCGGTGCGCGCATCCGCGCCGGTGTCGAGATCGCCTGCTCGGAGAGCTCGTCGCGGGTCAGCGCACGAGCCGACGTTCGACTCGCGGGCTGGCTCGCCTTCGTGCCCGACTGGTCGTTCTCGATCGTCGGGACCTCCGTGAAGGAGCGCTCACCGTGACCAGCCTCCGACCACGCGGCGCCGGCTCACCGGATGGCACAGAAGTCGGCTTCGCTGCCATCGAGCTCGTCGCCGGGCTCGCCCTGTTGCTGCTGCCCGTCGCGATCGTCGTGTTGACATTGCCGACCTGGGCGGAGCGCCAGACGACGGGCCGTGCAATCGCACGTGAGGTGGCCCGACGGACGGCGGCGAGCGGCGTCTGCGACGTGGCGGCGGCGCGTGAGCTCGCGGGCTCCATGGCCCGGAACCTCGGCGTGCCGCCCGGTGACGCCCACGCCGCGATCGGGTGCGAGCCCGGCGCGGTCCTGGATCCGGGTTCGACGCTCGAAGCCGACGTCACCGTCCGCATGCCCGCGGTCCACCTCCTCGGGATCGGCGACCTCGGCGCGTGGACGTGGACCGCTCGTCACCGTGAGCCGGTCGACGTGTACGTCGGTGCACCGTGACGCCGCGCCGCCGCCGTCCCGTCGTGCCGCGCGGCGAGCACGGCACCATCACGCTCTGGATCCTCGGCTGCTGCCTCATGATGCTCGCGTTAGGCGGGATCAGCCTCGATCTGTGGCGCGCGTTCTCCGAGCGGCGAGCGATCGCCGCGGCGGCGGACGCGGCCGCACTGTCGGGCGCGTCCGCCATCGACGAGGGGCGATATCGCGCATCGGCCGAGCTCGTGCTCGTGCCCGAGACCGCGGTGGCTCGCGCCCGTGCGAGCCTGCGCCAACAGCTCGACACCAGGGCGATGCGCGGGGCCGACATCTCCGTGGGCACCGATGCGGTGACCGTGCTGGTGCACGGTTCCGTCAGCTTCTCCTTGCTGAAGCTGCTCGGCAGCGGCGACTTCGCCGTCGCCGTGGCGTCGACGGCCACGCCGCGGCGGTCGCCGTGAGGTTGACCGTCGTGCGCCGTGTCGTCGGGGTGCTCCTCGTCGTCGGCGTCGCGATCTCGAGTGTCACGCCGCGCGCCGACGCGCAGTCGAGCGGTGGAGGCGAGCTCGGGCCGGGGTACGTGCGAGCGACGGCAGCCGATCTGGGTGCGGGCACGTTCACCGGCGGCGGGCTCCCGGCTGCATCGCCGTCGACGGAACCGCCCTTCCGGTGGGTCCGAGTGGTGCACGCCTCGGTGTGCGTCGTGTTCGCCGGCGACCCACCGGCGGGGTCGAACCCGGTGCCCGTTCCGGGGCCGAGCTTCGGCTTTCCGCTGCGTCCCGGTCCCGCGGTCGGTGTCCCGGCCGGCACGGTGATCGTCGGCGACGCGATCCCGCTCCCACCCGACGCCGTCGTCGTCGGCACGTTCGTCCAGGAGGTGGGCGACGACCCCACTGTCGACGGCGACATCGTGATCATCCCGCGGTGCATCCAACCGGGCGAGCCGCCGCTCGCGAACCCGCCGTCGGCGGCCGCGATCTGGCAGGAGACGCCCCTCCCGCGCGCGGTGGTGCGCGCCAGCCCGCCGGGGACGCGCGCGTGGCCGGGGATCACCCGGCTCGGCAGTGACTTCCGCAGCGACGGGCTCGGTCCGACCATGGCGGCCGTGTCGCTCGACGGGTACGACGTCGAGGTCACCGCGGTGCCCATTGCGTATGCGTGGTCGTTCGGCGACGGCACCGACGTGGTCACGCCCGACGCGGGCCCGCCGCGCCGCGTGGCGTACCTGCGGCGGGGCGACTTCACCGTCACGCGCTACGTGGTGTGGGAAGGCACCGCGCACCTCACCGCCTTCGGTGGCGACTTCGGCACGAAGTACCTGGGCACGGTCACCATCCCCGAACGGGTCCTGTACCACGTGGCCGAGCTCCGAGCCGTGCTCCGCAGCACGCCGGGTCGCCCGTAGGGTCGAACCGTCGAGGCGACCAGCGGCGTTGGTGCAGCGGCGAACCGGCAGGGGTCACTAGCGTTCGAGTCGACGCACTCGCAACGCGCACGAGGGACGGCCGATGTACACGACGATCGTGGTGGGGACCGACGGCAGCGACAGCGCGTCGAAGGCAGTGGTGGAGGCGGCCGACATCGCCGCCGGCAACCCTGACTCCGTGCTCCACATCGTGAGCGTGCAGAAGCCGATGGCGGCCAGCGCCATCGCGAGCGCGGAGATGGCAGTGGCCGCGCCGGTCGGTGCGGAGCTGGAGTGGGAGGAAGAGGCTCGGACCTCGCTCGAGCAGCTGCTCAGCGAGGCCGCGGCGCGCGTCGGGCGCGACTCGCTCACCGTCGAGACCCACGCACGGTTCGGCGCGCCGGCCGAGGTGCTGTGCGACATGGCCGCGCACCTCAACGCCGATCTCATCGTGGTCGGCAACCGCGGCATGCAGGGCGGCCGCCGCTTCCTCGGCAGCGTGCCCAACACGGTGTCGCACCACGCGCCGTGCAGCGTGCTCATCGTCGACACCCAGTCCGACTGATCGCCGCGTCCGCGGCGATGGACGGGAGCGTGCGCCGTGGATCGTGAGCGGGTGCTCGTCACCGGATCGGCGGGGTTCCTCGGCGCCTACCTCGTCACCGAGCTCCTCGATCGCGGCTACGAGGTGGTCGGCGTCGACAACGAGTCGAAGTACGGCGCCGTCACGCGTCCCTTCGACGACGACCCTCGCTTCCACCCGGTCGTCGGCGACGCCCGCGACCCGGAGGTGCTCCTCGGCGCGCTCCACCGCTGCGACCACTTCATCGCCGCCGCCGCGATGATCGGCGGGATCGCGTTCTTCCACGACCGCGCCTACGACCTGCTCGCCGCCAACGATCGCATCACCGCCGCGTCGTGCGACGCCGCCATCGCCGCGCACCACGACGACCGGCTCCAGAAGGTCACGTACGTGAGCAGCGCCGTGGTCTACGAGTCGGCGCCGGCCGGCCCGTCGACCGAAGGCGACGAGCAGCGCGTCCCGCCGCCGCACTCGAGCTACGGCTTCCAGAAGCTCGGCGTCGAGTACTTCGCCCGCGCCGCGTGGGAGCAGCACGAGCTGCCGTACACGATCGTGCGCCCGTTCAACGCGGTCGGCGTCGGCGAGCTCCGGGAGTCCGGCGTGCCCGGCTCGGCGGCCGGCACCGCGTCGACCGCGCTCACCCACGTGGTGCCCGATCTGGTGCGCAAGGTGCTGAGCGGCCAGGACCCGCTGCGCCTCCTCGGCGACGGCCGGCAGGTGCGCCACTACACCGCCGCGGCCGACATCGCGGCGGGGATCGTCACCGCGATGGCGCACCCCGCGGCGCGCAACGACGACTTCAACCTCGCCAGCCCGATCGGCACGAGTGTGCTGGAGCTGGCCGAGGCCATCTGGCGGCGGCTGCGCCCGGACGACCCGTTCCGCTACGAGTGCGACGACCCGTACGAGCACGACGTCGCCCAGCGCGTGCCGTCGACGGCCAAGGCGCGCGACCGGCTCGGCTTCGAGGCGACGACCAG
>DASUMF010000223.1:0-4499 GCA_036277835.1 Acidimicrobiia bacterium | reverse complement strand
GCCGCCATCTCCTCCGGCTTGCCCTGCCGGCGCAGCGGGATGCGACCGTGGAAGCCCGCGGTGACCTCCTCGAAGGTCGAGTCGCGTTCCTCGGCGAGCCAGCGCCAGTAGGAGAGGTTGCGCTCGGTGAGGATCGAGCCGGTGAGGATGTTGTTGACCGTGATGCCGTCGTCGCGCAGGCGCGCTGCCATGATCCGGTACAGGCCGGCGACGGCGGGGCGCACCGCGTTCGGGAGCACGTGCGGGAGCTCGGTGGTCGGCTCGCGCGCGACGCCCGATCCGATGTTGCAGATCCGACCCCATCGAGCCTCGCGCATGTCGGGGATGCAGGCGTGGGCGAGCGCCCACGCCGACACGAACAGGTGTTGGAACTCGCGTGCGTACTCCGCGGCCGGCATCGAGGTGAACGTCCCGGCGCCCGGGCCCTCACCCTCTGCGTCGGCGTCGATCACGTGACCGATCACGTTGCTCACGGCGATGGAGATCGGGCCGAACCGTTCCCGAGCGCTGCGCGCCACACGGTCGACGTCGCTCGGGTCGGTCATGTCGGCCGCGACAGCCGCGACGCGTCCCGGGGCGATCGCCTCGAGCTCCGCAGCCGCGTCGTCGAGATGAGACTGCGTTCGTGCCGCGATGACGACCGACGCGCCCTCGGCGGCGAGGGTGTGTGCGATGGCGCGTCCGATGCCCCGGCTGCCGCCGGACACGATCGCGACGCGACCCGTGATGCCGTAGTCCATCAGAACATCCCGGAACCTTCGCCGCCGTCGACGGTGATCGTGACGCCGCTCATGTACCCGGCACCGTCGGAGCACAGGAACGCGACCGCCGCGGCGACGTCGTCTGCATCGGCGTCTCCACCGCGCAGCACGGTGTTCGCCGTGATGTTCTCCGGGCTCTCCTCGCCGGTCACGACCTTGTGCAGCGCCATCATCGCGAGCGACACGATGGCGCCGAGCTCGTCGTCGTCGGCGTCGAGCGACTTCGCGGCCGCGGTGCCGATCCACACCAGACGGCCCCAGCGCCGCGCCGCCATCCCGGGGACGAGCCGGCGGTAGACGTCGACGGAGTCCACGACCACCTGCCAGGTGTCGTGCAGCGCGTCTGCCGAGTCGACGTCGAGGACTGCGGACGGGCCGTCGTGGCCGCCGGCGACGACGATGTCGACCGCACCCTCGGGCGACGACACGACCGTTGCGCCTTCCTCGCGAAGCAGCCGGGTGCACGCGTCGCCCGCGTCACCGGTCGCGATCACGAGCGCGACGCGTCCGGTGAGGCCGAGGTCCACGTCGACATGGTTCCTCGCCCGCCACCGAGCCCGCCAGTCGAGTGCTGCGATACCGTCCGTCGTCGACGAGGGAGCCGTGGATGGGCCGCCCGAGCGATGCTGCGCTCGACGGCGACGGGCGCGTGGCCGAGCTGCGCATCTCCTCGGGCCGATGAGTTCGCGACGCGGCGACGGTCGAAGGTCTCGCACACCGACACGGAGGAGCACGCGATGAGAGTGGTCGTGACCGAGTTCATGAGCCTGGACGGTGTCGTGCAGGCACCGGGTGGTCCGGAAGAGGACACCGACGGGGGTTTCACCCACGGCGGCTGGTCGCACCCGTACTTCGACCCCGAGGTGATGGGCGCGGCGATCGACGAGGGGATGAGCTCGACGGAGGCGCTGCTGTTCGGCCGGCGCACGTGGCAGGGCATGGCAGCCGCGTGGCCGGATCGCGCGGGCGACCCGTACGCCGACCGGATGAACGCGGTGAAGAAGTACGTGGCGTCACGCACGTTGACCGAGGCCGACATGACATGGAACTCGACCTTGCTGTCGCGCGACGACGCCGTCGGCGACATTGCCGCACTGCGCGAGCAGGACGGGGGAGACCTGTTGATCTGGGGGAGTGCGAGCCTCGCGACCGCGCTGCTCGGGAGCGGCCTGGTCGACGAGCTCAACCTGATGATCGAGCCGATCCTGCTCGGCGGGGGCAAGCGGATCTTCCCTGATGACGGCACCGCCCGGCCGATGGAGCTCGTGCGCAGCGTGACGACCGGCACCGGTGTGCAGGTCTGCACCTACCGTCCCGCGTCGTAGTGGCGGTCACGCTCGACGACGTCGCGGAGCTTGCATCGGCGTTGCCGCAGGTCACCGAAGGTGTGCGGCACGGCAACCGGACCTGGTTCGTGGAGGGCAAGGCCTTCGCATGGGAGCGGCCGTTCAGCAAGGCCGACCTCAAGCGCTTCGGCGAGGTCACGCCACCCGATGGCCCCATCGTCGCGATGTCGGTGGAGGACCTCGAGGAGAAGGAGGCGGTTCTCGCGGCACAGCCCACCGCCTTCTTCACCATTCCGCACTTCGACGGCTTCGCCGCGGTGCTCGTCCAATTGCGGAAGGTGACCAAGCGTGTGATGCGCGATGCGATCCTCGACGCGTGGTTGGCTGCGGCGCCGACGAAGCTCGCGACGACCTACCTCGAGGGGCGCGGCCCGCTGCGCTGACCGCTCGGCTCTTCGACGCCGAGCGACGTCAGGAGTCGGCGAGGATGGCGTCGATCTGGCCCATGGCCTCGGCGAGACCCTCGTCCATGCCCATCTCGATGAGCTGGTCCATCGCCTCGCGCGACGGGAATCGGTTCTCGATGAGCATGCGCGTCCGGCCGCTCGGCAGCTCGACGAACGTCACCGTGAAGCGCGTCGTGGGCAGGGTGTCGTCGGGGTTGCCGTCGGTGTCGGCGAAGCCGTCCTCGAGGTCGAGGCGGTGGGGCTCGTCGACTGCGACGACCCTCCACCAACCATGGTGTCGGTCGCCCTCGGGGCCGGTCATGTAGTAGCTGACCTTGCCGCCCGGCCGCAGGTCGTGCTCCACCACGGTCGCGGGGAAGGTAGGCGGGCCCCACCAGCGCTCGAGCTTGCGCGGATCGGCCCAGAGCTGCCAGACACGCGCGACGGGCGCGTCCCACTCGCTCGCGACGGTCATGCTGAGCTCGGTCGGGTCCTTGCGCACGTCGATCACGGTCATGGACGGTCTCCTTGGTCGGGTTCGGCGAGCACGTCACCGAAGCGCTGGATGCGGTCTCGCCAGAGGGTCTCGAGCTCGTCGAGCAGCCGGTTGACGTCGCGGACGGCGTCGATGCGTCCGCGCACGATTCGCTCGCGGCCGCGCTGGTGCTTGCTCACGAGCTCGGCCCGCTCCAACACGGCCACGTGCTTCTGCACCGCGGCGAAGCTCATCGGGTAGCGCCGCGCGAGGTCGGACACCGAGTGCTCGCCTTCCAGCACCAGCCGGACGATGTCGCGGCGGGTGCCGTCGGCGAGCGCGTGGAACAGGAGATCGGTCCGCTCCGTGTCCGTCCGCAGGAGCTCATCTACAACCATACGGTTGTACGTTATCAGCCGAGGGCCGAGCGCGCCACCACTTCCACCCGCTGGGAGGCCGGCACCGCGAACTGGGCGCCGCGCGCGTCCTGCACGCCGACGATGCCCCAGGTGCGGGATCCGAAGTCGACCCACGGGTAGAAGCCCTCGCCACCGTTGCCGCTCACGACCACCGTGGCGCCCGACGGGTCCTGCACGTCGGGCCAACACCCGAGGCCGTACCGCGGGATCTGGGTGAGGCCGACGGAGTAGTCGTGGGTGGTGTCGTAGTCCGACACCTGGTTCGTGATCATCTGGTGCACCGCGCTCGACGACAGGACGCGCGCCCCGTTCGCCACGCCGTCGTGGAGGATCATGTCGAGGAACTTGCCGTAGTCCGTGACGGTGACGCGCGCGCCGAACGCCGGGCTCGCAGCCGCGGGCGCGCCGGGCCACGTCGTGTCGTCCATGCCCAGCGGACCGGTGAGCTGCTGGTGAACGACGGTCGCGAAGTCCGCACCGCCGAGCACCTCGACCAGGCGTCCGACCACGAGGAACGGCGAGTTCCCGTAGGAGAACGCGGACCCGGCCGCGAACTCGCGCGGCGACGACGCGAGCGTCTGCACACACGATCCGAGGGGCGTGCCGGCGTTCTGGCACGGGTTGTCGTGCACGCCCGACGTGTGGTCGAGCAGCTGGCGTGGCGTGATCGGAGGGTTGGATCCGGCGAACTCCGGGAGCCAGGTCGCGATGTCGTCGTCGAGTCCGATCGCGCGCCGATCGACGAACGTCATGAGGGTGGCGGCGGTGAGCCACTTCGTCGACGAGGCGATCGAGATCGGCGTGTCACCCGTCATCCCGCCGATCGAGTGCTCGTGGATCAGCTCGCCGTCGGCGCCGACGACACGGATCATGCCGAGCGACAGCCCCGCGGCGTGCACCCGATCCTCGAGCGACGCATCCGTCGCGTCGAACGCGTCGACGGCGAGCTCCTTGCGAACGGTCGTGGTCGAGGGTGCCGGAGGCGCGGTGGAGGTCGGCGTCGAGCGCGACGGCGCGCGACGACGCGACGAGTCGTTCGAGGTCGAGCCCGACGACGCGCAACCCGCGAGGAGCGCGACGGCCGCGACCAGGGCGGCCGTCCGTCGCGCGAC
>DASUMF010000222.1:0-3244 GCA_036277835.1 Acidimicrobiia bacterium | reverse complement strand
GGTCGGCCGATCTGTTCGTGGCCGCGGTCAAGAAGGCCGGGCGCAACCTCACTCCCGAATCGCTCGTGGCCAAGGCGAACAAGAAGTTCACCTACACGGTGAAGGACACGGTCGGCCCGGTGCCGTTCCCGGCCGCGCACGACGAGCCGGCCCCGTGCGGGGCGCTGGTCGCCAGCACCGGCACCGCATACACGGTTGCCCAGCCGTATCGCTGCGGCAAGGTCGTGCGCGTCGGCGGCTGAGGTCGGCGGCGGTGCAGTCGGCGCCGGATCAGCGCGCGGCGGCCGCGGTCGCGAGCAAGGCGGGTGCGAGCTCTCGCCACGCTTCCATCGGCACCGAGCCGTGGTCGCCGTGGAGCACCTGCACGCACACGTGGTCGGCGCCCGCGTCGAGGTGCGCGCGGACGCGACGACAGATCGCTTCCACATCACCCGACGCCACCACCGCGTCGACGACCCGGTCGTGCACGTGCTCGAGCTCGTCGTCGGTGAAGCCGAGCCGGCGCAGGCTGTTGGCGTAGTTCGGCATCCCGAGGTACCCGGACACGAACCCGCGCGCGAGCCGTGTCGCCGCGTCGGCATCACCGCCGAACACCACGGTCTGCTCCGTCGCGAGCAACGGACCGGGGCCGAGCGCCTCCCGCGCGATCGCGGTGTGCTCGGGAGGCACGAAGTACGGGTGGGCGCCGCTCGCGTGCGACGCGGCCAGCTCGAGCATCTTCGGCCCGAGCGCCGCGAGCACGCGCGTCACCGGCCGTTCCGGTGCGTGTCCGCTGTAGAACGCGCCGTCGATCTCGTCGAGGAACGCGCGCATCGTGGCGACCGGAGCGCGGTACGAGCCACCCCGACGTTCGACGACGGGAGCGTGGCTCACACCGAGGCCCAACAGGAACCGGTCCGGATGTGCCTCGGCGAGCGTGTTCGCGAGTGACGACGTGGTCACGGCATCGCGCGCATGGATGTTGGCCACGCCGGTGGCCGCGACCATTCGATCGGTCGACGCGAGCAGCGTCTGCGCGAGCAGGAACGGGTCGCGCCCCACGGTGTCGGGCACCCAGACCGCGCCGTAGCCGAGGGCCTCGAGCTCGGCCCCGATGTCGGGGATCGCTGCCGCCGGTGGTCCGTCGAGGAAGGTCCACACGCCGACGCGCCCGAGGTCCACGCGCGAGATCGTAGAGTCCGTCACCCGCGTTCGTCGGAGGAGTCGGGTGCCCCACGTCGGTCGTTCGTTCACGAGCACGCGAAACCTGGGTGTCGTCCTGGCGATCGCGGTCGCCGGCGCAACGCTCGGGGCCGCGTCCGTGCTCGACACCACGCCGGCCACGGCCGCGGCGACGGCGGCGGCGACGGGGCGCGCATCGCTGGGTGTGACCCGGTCCACGGTCACGGTCGCCGGCATCGTGGGCACCGACGAGGTGTCGGTCGACGCCGACCTCGGTGCGCAGGCCCGTCTGGCGCGGGCGAACCGCGGCAAGGGCGTCGCTGGGCGCACGGTCGAGTACCTGCGCACCGAGCCCGCACCGGATGCCGCAACTGCCGATGCCGCCGCCACGAAGCTCGCAGCCGAGGTGTTCGCGGTCGTCCCCGCAGTCGGCCCCAGCGTCGGCGCCGCGACGCTGGCACGCGAGGGCGTCCCGTTCTTCGGTGCCGCGTCGACCGCGGACTGGTACGCCAACCGCACCGGCTTCGGGTTCACCGGCGTGGCCGTCAACGAGCGCACGCGTGTCGCGGCGTCGCCGCTCGGCGTGCAGCTCCGCACCGTCCTCGGTGGCGTCGACGCAGCGGTCCAGGTGTTCCACGACGACGACGCGACCGGGGCGGTCCGCGCCACGCAAGCGCGACGCTCGCTGCGCGCCGCGGGGTTCCGTGACGTCACGGTGCTCGCGGTCCCCTTGCCGCCTGCCGCCTTCGCCGCGGTCCCGGCGGGGCAGGCGCCGCCGGGTGGCGCAGCCGTGCTGCTCACCACCACGGCGCGGACCGTCGACCTCGCCGGACAGCTCGTCGCCGCCGGCTCCACGGCCACGATCGTGGTCGGACCCGACTTCTACGCCCCGACCCACCCGGAGCGCGCGAACGGGCTCACCGTCCTCACTCCGGTCGCGCCGCTCGAGGAGCGCACCGCGGCCAACCGCCGCCTCGCCGCCGACGTCGAGGCCTTCGCGCCCGGCACCGCGGTGACGCCGGCGATCGCAGCCGGGTACTGGTCGGCCGACCTGTTCGTGACGGCCCTGGGTCGCACCGGCCGACAGCTCACGCGAGCACGACTGCTCGACACGTTGAACGGCAACCGGTTCACCTACGAGGTGGCGTCGACGGTCGGGCGTTCGACCTGGCCCGAGATGCATTCCCAGCCGGTGCCGTGCGGCTCACTCGCGCAGAGCGACGGCACGCAGTACCTCGTGGTCGCGCCGCTTCGCTGTGCCCCGGCGATCAGTGGGGCGCGGTAGCGGCGACCCGTCGAGGGTTCAGTCGTCGCCGTCCTCGAGGCGGAACCCGACCTTCAACGTCACCTGGAACCACGCGATGGTCCCCTCGTTCATGGCGCCACGGATGTCGGTGACCTCGAACCAGTCGAGGCCCCGCAGCGTCTTCGACGCCCGGCCGATCCCGCTTCGGATCGCATCGTCGATGCCCGTGCTCGAGGATCCGACGATCTCGGTGACCTTGTAGGTGTGGTCCACGGGTGCTCCGTTCTGGGGGATTTCGACGGCGCTCGCACACTAGGCGCCGTCCTGCACCTGGGTGCCCGGCGTGGCCGGGGCGCGCCGGTCGCCAGAAAGTTTCTCCGGCGCCACCCAGCGTGGCGACCCCTGGAGCCCTTGTGGCGCAAGGGACTGTGGCGATCGGCACTCCGGCTCGACAAGCCCCGCACGGTGTGTGAGGATGAAGGCGCCGCGGAGAGTGGTGATCGGCCTACACTCACACGAGGAAGCCGATCTGGGCAGGGATCCGGCTGGATTTCGAGGAGGCACATCGTGGCGAGTTCGGTGCGAAAGCTGATCGGCATGACGGTGCTTGTCCTGACCGTCGCGAGCATGACGGCGGTCGGCGCAGGGGCCCTGCAGCCACCGCCGGGCGAAGGCGACCCTCGGACGGACCCCGCCCTCGTGGGCGCCGTGTGCACCTTCGCGCTGTCGTCCACCCTTCCCGGCCCTGTCACGGCCTCGGTGATCGCGCTCCCGCCGATCGACGAGCCCTTCGCCGTCGAGCTCACGCACAACGGATCGGTCGTCCAGACCATCGCC
>DASUMF010000221.1:0-3676 GCA_036277835.1 Acidimicrobiia bacterium | reverse complement strand
GCACAAGCGTCTCGAGCTCGACGCGAGCAGTGTCGAGGTCGTCGTCGACCGCGGCGATCACCGCGGCGGGTGCGTTCGACTCGGGCTGGGCCTCGGTGACGGTCACGATTCGGTGCGCTCCGGGGGCTCGGGATCGACGGCCGCGCGCTGACGTTCCTCTCGATACCACAGTGGCGCCTTGGTGCGCGCCCACCTCGCCGGCACGCTTCCCTTGATCATGCCTTCGAGCGCGTCGCCGTCGCGCACTGCGAACGCGATGTGGCCGATCACCGCGAGCCAGATCCCGAGCGCGAACCAGTCGTGCACGAAGGTGGCGCCGGTGCGGTAGTCGAGGGGGAACAACGAGAACCAGTGCATGATCGACCCGGTCGCGAGCATGACGAGCCCCGCGCCGGCGATGAACGCCGCGTTGAGCTTCTGCCCCGGGTTGAACTTCCCGAGCCGCAACGTGCGCCGGTGCCGTCGGCGGAACCAGCGGGTGTCGTCGCGACTCCAGCGGTTCAGGCGCGAGAGGTCGGCGCGCACGCGCGCGCCGCGGTGCCCGAGGATCGCGAGCAGCAGCGGGATCGGGAGCGCGAGCCCCGCGTACACGTGGACGAACCGCACGAGCTCACGGTTGCCGACGATCTGCGACACCGGACCCGCGTAGAGCGCGGCGCCCGTGAGCATGAGCACGAAGAACAGCGTGGCGTTGACCCAGTGCAGCACGCGCGTGCGGCGGTCGAATCGCAGCAGCGGTGCATCGGC
Organism: Acidimicrobiia bacterium; assembly: GCA_036277835.1. Classification (GTDB taxonomy): domain Bacteria; phylum Actinomycetota; class Acidimicrobiia; order IMCC26256; family DASPTH01; genus DASUMF01. Next base: position 2,929 of record DASUMF010000221.1, on the reverse strand, counting down.
GACGCGGGCGGCGCCGCCCACGGTCGCGGCGGGTCGGGCGTCAGGTGGCATCGTCGTCGCGTCCGTTCGAACGGCCGACCCACGCGTCGGTGTCGTAGCCGCGCACCTCCCAGTAGCCCTCCTTCACCTCGTGCGTGAGGACGATCTCGTCGAGCCACTTGCACGACTTGTAGCCGTACATCGGCGCGACGTAGAGCCGTACGGGCCCGCCGTGCGCGTCGGAGAGCGGATCGCCCTCGAGCTCGTAGGCGACGAGCACGTCGTCGCGCATCGCCTGCTCCATCGTGAGGCTCTCGCTGTACGCGCCGTCGAAGGACCGGAACTGCACGGCCTTGGCCTCGGGCTGCACACCGGCGCGCGCGAGCACGTCACCGAGGCGGACGCCTTTCCACGCGACGTCGTGCACCCGCCATCCGGTGACGCACTGGAAGTCGCGGGTGAGTGCGGTGGGGGTCATCGCGGTGAGGTCGTCGTAGCCGAGCGTGACCTCCTGGTCGACGAGTCCGCGAACGCGCAGGCGGTACTCCGCGCGCGAGCGCGACGGGATGCTGTTGGTGACGGTGTAGATGCGGAACCGCCCGATCGGGAGCAACGACCCGAGACCGGTGCCGTCCTTCGCGATGAACGGACCGACCGCACGCTCCAGCCAGTCCTGCACCCGCGCGCCGAGGAGCACGCCGGCCGCGCCGACCCCGACGAGCCCGAGCACGACGCGGCGCCCGATTGGCTTGCCGAGCGGGGCGATCCCCGGGCCGACGTCGCCTGCTGCTGGGGAGCGATCGTCGGCCATCACACCAGGGTACGGAGCCGACGCTCCGCTGGATGGGGCGGGACCACCTCGTCGACACTGATCCGATCCGGGCGTGGCATGCGAAGATGCCGAGGAACCGACCACTGGTGACCCGGGCGCGGGCGAGAGGGGCACGACCCATGGCGACGACCGACACCCCGACCTTCGAGATCCCCGGCTTCGGCGGCGAGCTCATCCGCCCCGACGATCCGTCGTACGACGAGGCACGGGCGGTGTTCAACGGGATGATCGATCGCCGTCCGGTGCTGATCGCGCGCTGCGTGTCGACCGCCGACGTGGTCGCCGCGGTGAACTTCGCGCGCGACGAGGCGCTGCCGCTGTCGGTGTACGGCGGTGGTCACGCGGTGACCGGCTCGGCGGTCGTCGACGCCGGTGTGTGCGTCGACCTGCGCGGCATGCAGAACATCACCGTCGACGCCGCCGCGAAGACCGCGCTGGTCGACGGCGGCTGCACCTGGGGGCAGCTCGACGCGGCCACCCAGGAGCACGGCCTCGCGATCACCGGTGGGCGCGTGCCGTCGACCGGCGTGGCCGGGCTGGCGCTCGGGAGCGGGAGCGGCTGGCTCGAGCGCAAGTTCGGGTTCACGTGCGACAGCCTCCTCGAGGCCGAGGTGGTGACGGCCGACGGTCGGGTCGTGACCGCGTCCGACTCCGAGCACCCGGAGCTCTTCTGGGGATTGCGGGGCGGGGGTGGCAACTTCGGAATCGTCACGCGGTTCACGTTCGCGTTACACGAGGTCGGCCCGCTGCTCCTCGCCGGCATGTTGATCTGGCCCGCCGAGGCCGCCGGCGAGCTGATGCGCGTGTGGCGCGACTGGGTGAGCGACGCTCCCGACGAGATCGGCAGCGGGGTCGCGTTCATCACCGCCCCGCCCGCGCCGTTCGTGCCGCCCGAGGTGCAGGGCCACCCGATCGTTGCGGTGGTGGTGAGCTACGCGGGTCCGCTCGACGAGGGTGAGCGCGTCCTCCAGCCGCTGCGTGACTTCGGGCCCGCGATCGACCTCGTCGAGCCCATGCCCTACGTGGCGGTCCAGAGCCTCATCGAGCCCGGCAACCCGCCCGGCCTGCAGAACTACTGGACGGCCGACTTCCTCGCCGAGCTGCCCGACGAGGCGATCGACACGCTCGTCGCCCACTGCGAGAGTCCGGTGTCGCCGTTCACGCAGATCCTCCTCGCGGCGGGCGGCGGCGCGATCGCACGCGTCCCGGACGACGCGACCGCCTTCGGCCAGCGCCATGCACCGTTCAACGTGCACTTCCTCTCGATGTGGGCCGACCCGGCCGACGACGAGACGAACATCGCGTACACGCGCGCGATCTCGGGTGCGATGAAGCCGTGGACGACCGGCCAGGTGTACCTCAACTACATCGGCGACGAGGGCGCGGAGCGGGTCGAGACGTCGTTCGGTGACGAGAAGTGGGCGAGGCTGCGGGCGCTGAAGACCGAGTGGGACCCGACCAACCTCTTCCGCCACAACCAGAACATCCCACCCGCCTGACCTCTCTTCTTCCGTTTTGGCGTACCCCAACCCACCTCTGCGGTGGTCCGGGTACGCCAAAACGGGAAAAGGGTGGGGTCAGGCGCCGTACTTGGCGAGGCGGCCGGCGTTGGCGAGCATGAAGGCCATGAGGTCCTTCGTGGGCCGCATGCCGAGGCCGCCGCGCAGGCACCACTTCTCACCGAATTGCGCGACCTCGTCGCGTCCGCAGCGCTCGCTCCACAGCAGCGCGGGCACCGGGTGCCAGGAGTGGGCGGCCATCTGCGACGGCGTGGAGTGGTCGCCGCTCACGGCGATCACGTCGGGGCCGAGGTCGCGCAGCTGCGGGACGTAGGCGTCGAGCGCTTCGATCGCGGCGATCTTGCGGGCGCGGTCGCCGTCTTCCCCGGCGGAGTCCGTGTACTTGTGGTGCAGGAAGAAGTAGTCGTAGTCGCCCCACGCGTCGCGCATGATCGCGAGCTGCTCGTCGAGATCGGCAGGACGGCCGAGCACGTCCATCCCGAGCAGCCGTGAGATGCCCCGGTACATCGGGTAGATCGCGACGGCCGCGGCGCGCAACCCGTAGCGCTGCGCGAACGACGGCAGCTCGCGGTGGGTGTCGAAGCCGCGCAGCAGCACG
>DASUMF010000220.1:0-2230 GCA_036277835.1 Acidimicrobiia bacterium | reverse complement strand
GACCGCCTCGCTCTGACCGCGCGGGTGGGTCCCCCGCTCCAGCTCGAGTGGGTGGAAGGTGACGGACGCGCGTGCGTGCGCATCTCCGGCGACCCGAGCGGAGTGATCACCGAGTACGCCGCGATGGCTCCCGACGAGCTGGCGCGGGCGCTCCCGGTGTTCGCGAGCGAGCTGGTCGACGACGACGACGGCCGACGCGTGCCGGCGGTCCTCGTGAACCACCTGCAACCGATGGTCGGTGAGTACCGGCTCGACGACCACGGCATCACGTTCGTTCCCCGGTTCCCGTTCCTCGCGGGACGGTCCTACACGGTGCTGGTCGGCGGCCTCGGCGCCGGCGCGCCGCTGTCGATCGAGCTCCCGGCGATTGCCGAAGGGCCGGCCACGACGGTCGCGGCGATCCACCCGAGCGACGCTGTCGTCCCACGCAACCTCCTCCGTTGCTACGTGCAGTTCTCCGCGCCGATGAGCGAGGGAGATGCGGCTCGCTGCGTACGACTCGTCGACGACACCGGCGACCCCATCCCGGGCGCACTGCTCGAGATGGAGCCCGAGCTGTGGGACCCCCGGCGCCGGCGCCTCACGGTGCTCCTCGACCCCGGCAGGATCAAGCGCGGCCTGGCACCGCACCGTGAAGCGGGGTACCCGCTCCGGGAAGGTGCACGTTTCGGGCTCGTCGTCGACGGGGCGATGCGCGACGCTCGCGGTGTCCCGCTCGCGGCGACGGCGCGGCGCGACTACGACGTGTCGCCAGACGTCCGTGGCCGCGTCGACCCGAACGACTGGCGCCTGACCCCGCCCCGCATCGGCACGCGGATGCCGCTGGTCGTCGACTTCGACCGCTCCCTCGACCGGGCGCTGCTCGAGCACTGCCTCGCGGTGGTACGAGACTCGGGGGTCGTGCGTGGATCGGCGGGCGTGCGCGACGGCGAGCGGTCGTGGACCTTCGTGCCCGACGCGCCGTGGCCGGACGTCGAGCACCACCTCGTGATCGACCCGATGCTCGAGGACGTGTGCGGCAACTCGGTGCTGCGTGTCTTCGACCGCGAGCTCGGCGCCGCCGAGCAGGATCCGATCACCGCCACGGTCGTGACAAGGGCGCTCCGACCGGTCTGACCCTCGACAGCTCAGCCGTCGACGCGGCGTTGCTCGCGCGATCGCTCGAGCACGGCGTCGCGGTGCGAAGCGAGGTCGTGTTGATCGTGCGACGGCGACATCGAGCCGCGCGCGAACTCGCCGTGCACCCGGTGCGCCTCGGCGAGCGGGAGCTCGCCCGTGGCATCCCAGTCCTCGCGCATCCGGGCCACCATCGCGCGGTCCTGCTCCGCGATCGCGTGGGCGAGCTCGCGGGCGAACGGCAGGAGCTCGTCGTGCGCCACCACGTGGTTGGCGATGCCGATCCGACCAGCCGTTGCCGCATCGACGAAGTTGCCGGTCAGCGACATCTCCCGTGCCCACGCCATCCCGACCCGCCGCGGCAACTCCACGAGCACCGGCCCCGGGTACACGCCCACGCGCAGATGGGTGTCGGCGAACGCCGCGCGCTCCGACGCCACGATGAAGTCGCACGCGAGCGCGAGCTCGAACCCGCCCGTCACCGCCGGCCCGTTGACAGCGGCGACGACGGGCACCGCCGACTCGCTCACCGACGCCACGAAGGGCGGGAGATCGACGAGCCGGTCGGTGCCCAGGTTGCGCAGGTCGAGGCCGGCGCAGAACGCGGGATCGGCGCCCGTCAGCACGATGGCGCCGGCGTCCTGACAGTCGCGCATCGCCTCGCACGTGGCGCCGGCGAGCTCCACGTTCATCGCGTTGCGTGCCTCCGGCCGCTGCAACACGATCACTGCGATCTCGCCGTCGCGTTCGATCGCGACGAGTGCACCGGACACGGTCGTGCTACATCGCGCGCTTGGGATCGAGCTGACCCTCGACGCCTCGCACCATGCTGTCCTGGGCGAAGGTCGACACGAGCGTGCCGTCACGCGTGAACACCGACCCGGAGCCGAACACGCGTCCGCGTCCTGCGTAGGAGGCGTCCTGCGCGACGAGGAGCCACTCACCCACGTCGAAGTGCTCGTGGAAGTGGCATGTGTGCGAGATCACGCCGGTGGAGATCGTGCGGTGCGCGTCGCCGATGTTCACCGCGTCGGCGTGCGGGCGCATCGCGAGGCCGATGATGAAGCCCGGCTGGCACCACGACAGGATCGCCTGGTTCGCGGCGACCGAGTCG
>DASUMF010000219.1:0-4192 GCA_036277835.1 Acidimicrobiia bacterium | reverse complement strand
CCGCGACGCGTTGTAGTCGGTGGTGCCGTCGGTGACCTCGACGACCAGGCCGCCGGGCCGGTCGACGACGAGGGGCAGCAGGTGGTGCGCGGTCACGAGGTGGGTGTCGACGGCGAGCCGGAGGATCCGCAGCCCGTCGTCGAGGTCGAGCTCCCAGATCGGGGTGTCCCACTGCGGCGGGCCGCCCTTGAGCACCTCACCGCCCCAGATGTCGTTCACCAGGACGTCGACGTGACCGTGATCGACCCGGATCCGGTCGGCCAGGGCCCGCACCTGTTCCGGATCGAGGTGGTCGACGACGACCGCGATCCCCTCGCCACCGAGCTCCGTCACGAGCTCGGCCGTCTCCTCGATCGTCTCGGCGCGGTCGTAGTCGGAGCGCAGGGCGCGGGTGCGGCTGCTGCGACCCGTGCAGATCACCGTCGCTCCTGCTTCACCGAGCGCCGCCGCGATCCCACGCCCGGCGCCGCGTGTCGCGCCCGCCACGACGGCAACCCGACCTCGCAGGGCATCCGGGTCCGGGAGCACGCGCCGACTGTTGCACGGCGCGTCGACCGCGTGCACACCTTCCCGCACCGAGATCCGGACACCGCGGTTCTCCTATGGTGCAGGCAGCCGGCACGTCGAGGGGGAGCACATGACATCGGCCGAGGGTGCCCTGATCCACTCGAGCCCGCTGGGCGACTTCGACGTGCCCGACGTGCTGATCACCGACATGGTCCTGCGCCACGTCGACGCCCTCGCCGACAAGCCGGCCATCGTCGATGCCCCGACCGGTCGCACCATCACCTACGGCCAGCTGGACGAGAGCGTCCGCCGGTTCGCCGGCGGTCTGGTCGCGCGCGGCTTCGGGCCCGGCGACGTGCTCGCGGTCATGGCGCCGAACTGCCCGGAGTACGCGATCGTGTTCCTCGGTGTGGCCTACGCAGGCGGCACCATCACGACGGTGAACCCCAGCTACACCGAGCGCGAGGTGCGCCATCAGCTCGACGACGCGCAACCGTCGCTCATGATCGTGACGTCGGCGTTCGTCGACACCGCCCGCGCCGCCGCCGAGGGAGGGTCGGTGCGCGAGTTCTTCCTGCTCGACGACGCCGAGGGCGCGCCCTGCTTCACCGAGCTGTACGGCGACGCGCTGGCAGCGCCCGTCGAGGTGCCGCTCGACGCGCCGGTGGCGATCCCCTACTCGTCCGGTACCACCGGGCTGTCGAAGGGCGTGGTGCTCACCCACCGGAACCTCGTCGTCAACGTGTTGCAGACCGTCCCGCCGCTCGACCTCGTGGCGGACGACGTCGTGATCGCGGTGCTGCCGTTCTTCCACATCTACGGCATGCAGGTGATCATGAACGTGACGTTCGCGGTCGGCGGCACCATCGTCACGATGCCGCGCTTCGACCTCGAGGGCTTCCTGCGTGCGCACCAGGAGCACGGCATCACCCGCTCGTATGTCGCGCCGCCGATCGCGGTGCAGCTCGCCAAGCAACCGATGGTCGACGACTTCGACCTGTCGGCGGTGAAGCAGGTGTTCTCCGGCGCGGCGCCGCTCTCGGCCGAGGTGCAACAGGAGATCGAGGCACGGCTCGGGTGCAAGGTCGAGCAGGGCTACGGGATGACCGAGCTCTCGGGCGCGTCCCACGTGACCCCGCGCACCGGGTGCAAGCAGGGGTCGGTGGGCGTGACGGTGCCGAACGCACAGACGATGATCGTCGACCCCGCCACCGGGCAGTCACTCGGCTTCGGCGTCGACGGCGAGGTCTGGGTGCGCGGCGCGATGGTCATGCGCGGGTACCTGAACAATCCCGAGGCGACCGCGGCGACCATCGACGACGACGGCTGGCTGCACACCGGCGACATCGGCCACGTCGACGACGACGGCCACCTCTACATCGTCGACCGGCTCAAGGAGCTCATCAAGTACAAGGCGTGGCAGGTCGCGCCGGCCGAGCTCGAAGCGGTGCTGCTCACGCACCCGGCGGTGGCCGACGCGGCCGTCATCGGCGAGCCCGACGACGAGGCGGGCGAGATCCCGATCGGCTTCGTGGTGCTCAAGGCCGACGCGGTCGCGACCGACGCGGAGATCCTCTCGTACGTCGCCGGTCAGGTCGCGGGCTACAAGCAGCTGCGCAAGCTCACGTTCATCGAGACGGTGCCGAAGTCGCCGTCGGGCAAGATCCTGCGCCGCGTCCTGCGCGACCAGCGCTGACGGCGCGCTACGCGGCGACCACTTCACCGCCGAGCACGCGCGCTGCGTGCAGCCCGGGGAAGTGACAGCCCACCGCGGAGGTTGCGTGCGCCTCCATCTCGCGGGCGATGAGCTCGCGGCTGCGGCGGGCCAGTGCCGGGTCGACGTCGTGCATCGCGGTGAGGTCCATGTCGGTGAGCTGCGCGGGGCAGTACATCGAGTCGCCGAGGATCAGCAGGCGCTCACCACGGTCGCGGATCGCGAACGCGAGATGACCCGGCGTGTGACCGGGCGTCGGCATCGCCACCACACCCGGCACGATCTCGGTGACGTCGTCGACGAGCACGACCCGACCGGCGTCGAGGAGCTCGGCCAACGCCGCCTTCTTGTGGCGCGCCATCGTGAAGCCGTCCGTCGGCGTGCCGACCACGAAGTGCTCGTAGTCGCCGGCACCGACGTGCACGACCGCGTTCGGGAAGGTGACCCCGCCGTCGCGTGTGGCGATCCAGCCGTCGTGATCGAGGTGGAGGTGCGACACCGCGACCACGTCGACGTCGGCGGGCTGCACGCCGATCGCGGCGAGCTCGGCGAGCAGGTTGCCGCCGACGAGTCCCTCGGTGGCGAACGGACCGATCCCCGCATCGATGAGGACCGTCTGGTCGCCCTCGACCACGAACGACCCGACCGGGAGCTGCGCGCGACCCGACGCGTCCTCGAACTGCCGGTTGTAACCGGGGACGTTCATGAAGTCGTCGTTCATGGTGAAGACGCCGTCGGCGACACCGAGCACGCGCCGGTCGCCCACGCGGAATTCGGTGCGCCACTGATCCGTCTGCGCAGCCATGCGGGCGAGCATACGCTGCCTCGCGCCGACCACACCCGAGACGGGAGAACGACATGAAGTACGTGAAGCTCGGCCGCACCGGCCTCGACGTCTCGGCCATCTGCCTCGGCTGCATGAGCTACGGGGATCCGAAGCGTGGGGGCCACCCGTGGTCGCTCGACGAAGACGCGAGCCGACCGTTCTACCGAGCTGCGATCGAAGCGGGCATCAACTTCTTCGACACCGCGAACGTGTACTCGGACGGCTCGAGCGAGGAGATCGCGGGGCGCGCGCTCGGCGAGTACGCGAACCGCGACGAGGTGGTGATCGCGACCAAGGTGCACGGGCCGATGCGCCGGGGACCGAACAGCGCGGGGACCTCGCGCAAGGCGATCATGACCGAGGTCGACCACAGCCTCCGCCGGCTCGGCACCGACTACATCGACCTGTACCAGATCCATCGTCTCGACGGCCGGACGCCGATGGAGGAGACGCTCGAAGCGCTGCATGACGTCGTGAAGTCGGGGAAGGTCCGCTACATCGGCGCGTCGTCGATGTATGCATGGCAGTTCACGAAGATGCTGTACCTCGCCGACGCGCACGGATGGACCCGATTCGTGAGCATGCAGAACCACTACAACCTCCTCAACCGGGAGGAGGAGCGCGAGATGCTCGGCGTCTGCGCCGACCAGGGCATCGGCGTGATCCCGTGGAGCCCGCTCGCGCGCGGCCGCCTGGCCCGCCCGTGGGACGAGGTCACCGCGCGCTCCGAGACCGACGAGTTCGGGCGGATCCTGTACCAGGCCGACGACCAGGTCATCGTCGAGCGGGTTGCCGAGATCGCGGGTGAACGCGGCGTGCCGATGGCACAGATCGCGACGGCGTGGATCCTGTCGAAGCCCGCCGTGACCTCCCCGATCATCGGCGCCACGAAGCCGCACCACCTCGACGACGCGGTCGCGGCTGTCGATCTCGAGCTCAGTGCCGACGAGGTCACCCGGCTCGAGCAGCCCTACGTGCCCCACCGGGTCGCCGGCTTCGGTTGATGGCCGAACACGAACCGCGCTGGTCGCGCTGGCGCACCGGCACGTTCGGTCCGGCATCGGAGCTGCCCTACCGACGCCGCACGAGCGATTGGATACGCCTCGTCGTCGCGTTCGTGCTGTTCGCGGCGTTCATCGTGCACT
>DASUMF010000218.1:0-4033 GCA_036277835.1 Acidimicrobiia bacterium | reverse complement strand
TGCGCTCGCCGAACAGGTCGACCGCTCCGATATCGTGCCGACGGGTGAGCACAGGTCGGCGCACCGCCCCTCGCCACTGGATCCCTCGCGGAGCATCGCTCGGCGCGCTCGTGGCGACCATCACGATCCTCGGTGCCCTCGCCACCCCCGCGCTCGACGCGCAGACCCGCCATCCGACGCCGATCGGTGGTGTCGGCCGTCAGGCGTCGGGACGCGACGCCGTCCATCCCGCGTCGTCGACGGCGCGCACGACCTCCCGCGTCGGCCCGGGTGCCGCGGTGCTGCCCCTCCTTGCGGTCGCGTTCGCTCTGGCAGTCGTCGCGACCCTGCGAGCGGTCCGTCGGCGGCGCTCCCACGTCACGACCTGGCGATTCGAGTGGTCACGCGGTCCTCCGCTCGCCACGTGCACGGCATCCGCAGCCACGTTCGCCTGACCTGACCCGCGCCGCGGGCAGCTCGGCGATTCCCTGCGCCTGTTCGCTGCGTCGCGCGACCCGACCTTTCCGAGCGTCACGCGCGCGTCGAGCACGCCCGATCGACGCGCGTCACGCGCGTCCGGAGGCCTCATGTCACTCGACCTCGCTCGACCGCGGGCACGCACCATCGTGCTCGCCCCACCCGGCACCGCGGTGCGCCTGCTCCGGTGGCCCGCCGACGCCCCCGAACGAGATGCGCTCGCCGCCCGCGCGACGCCGCGTCTCCTCGTCGTCCCAGCGCATCACCCGGCACCTCCCGTGGTCGACGAGCTCGAAGACTGGATCCGCGAGCCGGTCGAGCGATCGGAGCTGGCGGCCCGGTGCGCGACGCTCGACGAGCGCGCCGCGCGCCGCGCCGAACAGCCGCTCGTGGACGAGGCCGGATTGGTGTGGTTCCGCGACCGCTGGACCAGCGTGCCCCCCATGCAGATCCCACTCGTGCGCCTGCTCGTCGAACGATTCGAGATCGTCACGAGCAACCGGGAGCTGCACGCCGCCTACGCGCAGGGTGGCGCGAGCCCCCACCCGGAGGCGGTGAAGGCAGCGGTGGCGCGCCTCCGCGGCCGCCTCGCCCCGATCGGGCTCGTGCTCAAGACCGTGCGCGGGACGGGCTACGTGCTCGATCCGGCCGACCCGCCGAGCTAGGGCATCGGCCTCGGCGTGGGCGCGGCATGCCGCCCGTTGGGCGCCGTCCGTCCGTCGGTCCGCGCGACGAACGCGACACCGCCGCCGAAGAGGGAACGATGTCCCTGCTCGGCGGCGGTGCGGACGGCGAGCGGGGTGGACGCTCGTCGCCGGGAGTCGAGGGGCGGGCTACGCCGGCGGCCCCTCGTCGAGCTGCACCGTGGCGGTGTGGCGCGTTCCCGAGCCGTCGAGCCAGGTGACCTTCACGGAGTCGTCGGGGGTGAGCGTGTTCATCGCCCGCACGACGTCGTCGCCCGAACGGACGGTGGTGTCACCGATGGCGACGATGGTCGAGCCCACCGTGATCCCGGCATCGTCGGCGGGGCTGCCCGCCGTCACCTGCGACACCGGCACGCCGGAGGCGTTCGGGGTCCTCGCACCCGTGTCGGGCGGAATCCCGATTCCCATCACCGCACGGGGCCCGACGTGGACGTCGGCCGTCGAGCTGCCCTTCTCGATCTCCTGGATCGCCGCGAGGGCACGGGCGATCGGGATCGCATAGGCCTCCCCCGAGCCGCTCTCGACCCGGAAGCCGCCGTTCACCGAGGCCGCGGTGGTCATGCCGACCACCTTGCCGTCGGCGTTCACGACCGCGCCGCCCGACTGGCCGGGCTGCACCGACGCCGCGATCTGGATCATCCCGGTGAGGGTCTCGGCGTCGTTGCCGTTCTCGTCGGTGGCGGTGATCTGCTGGTCGAGCGCGACCACGCGGCCCGAGCTCACGGTCGGGTCACCGCCGCGACCGAGGGCGTTGCCGATCACGAGCACGCTGTCCTGCGGCGACGGTTCGTCGGCGGTGTCGATGGTCGGCAGACCCGACACGTCGTCGATCTGCACCAGCGCGACGTCGTCGGCGATCGAGTAGCCCACCACGTGCGCGTCGTGCATGTCGCCGTTGCCGCCGATCTCGACCTGGAGGTGCTCGGCGCCCGCGATCACGTGGTGGTTCGTGAGCACGAGGCCCTTGCTCGACACGATCATCCCGGTGCCGGCGCCGACGCCGTCCTGGGTGACCGACGTGATGTTGACGATCGCGTTGTCGACGTTGTCGGCGACGGCGCCGGAGTCGATGGTGTCGCCCGACGCGCTGCTCGAGTTGTCGACCGTCGACGCGCTCCCGTTCGCGTTCGGGTTGGCGGCGATGGCACTGCTGCTCGAGGCGTTGGAGAACCAGCCGTCGCGCGCGCCGAAGCCGACGAACGCGCTGCCGACGAGCAGGAAGATCGCGGCGACGATCGCGAGGGTGCGCTGCTGGTTGCCCCGGCTGCCGCCCGGTGCCGGTGCGGTCTCGGCCAGGGCGGGAGCAGGCGGAGCGGGCGGAACCGGAGGAGCGGGCGGCGGCGGGGGGACCGAGGCCGCGATCAGCTCACGGGGATCGTGGGGGGCGTGGGGGGTGTCGCTCCCCGGCTCCGCCTGCGGTTCGGGATTGCTGTCCATCTGCGGACCTCTCGTCGGCCTCTCCAAACGATCGTGTCCGCAGTGTGGCGTCTCGAAACTGTGAAATGCCTGTGCCGGGGCGCGCGCCATGCGACGCCGCGAGCGGCTAGTACGCCGCGATCACGCAACCTTGCGGTAGCGACGCACCGCGAGCGGAGCGAACACCAGCGTGATGCCGACGATCCACGCGATCGACTTGAGCACGAGCGAGGTGGTGGGACCCCCGATGGTGAGGGCCCGGGCGGCGTTGATCACGACCGACACCGGCTGGTTCTCGGCCCAGGGCTGGAGCCAGCTCGGCATCGTGTCGACGGGTACGAACGCCGACGACGCGAACACCAACGGGGCCAGGATCGGGAACGACGCCGCCTGCGCCGTCTCCGGGTCGCGCACGCTGAGCCCCACGAAGGCGAACACCCACGACAGGCAGTACGCGAACCCGAGGATGATCAGGATGGCAGCGAGGAAGCAGGCCGCGTTCGTGTGGATGCGCCAGCCGATCAGGTACCCGACCACGCACATCAAGATGATCACGAAGAAGTTGCGCGCCAGATCGGCCGTGGTGCGGCCGACGAGCACTGCGGAGCGCGCGATCGGCAGCGACTTGAACCGCTCGATCAGCCCGAGGCTCAGGTCGGTGGAGAGCCCCACCGCGGTGGTGAGGGCACCGAACACGACGGTCTGCCCGAAGATCCCCGGCATGAGGTAGTCGACGTAGGGAACGCCACCCAACGACGCGGTCTTGATCGCCCCGCCGAACACGTAGCGGAACATCAGGATGAACACGACCGGCTGGATCGTCGCGAACACGAGCAGCTGCGGGTTGCGACGGATGTTGAGCAGGTTGCGCCACGCGATCGTGAGCGCGTCCCCGACGGGGTGCGCGCGCGCTTCACGCGCGGTCGGTGCGGTCACCTGCTGGCGCTCGACGGCGATGGTGGTCATTTCGATCTCCCTCTGCCGAAGCGGCGACCGGTGGGTGCGGGCTCCTCGTCGAGCTCGTCGTCGGACACCTCGGCGACGTGGCCGGTGAGATCGAGGAACACGTCGTCGAGGGTGGGCTCGCGCAACACCATCGACGCGGGATCGAGGCTCGCGGCGTCGAGCGCGCGCACGATCTCGAGCATGGCGGTGGCGCCGTTGCCGTCGGACACGTTCACGTGCACGCTCTTGCCGTCGATCGACACCGCGCCGACGGTGGCCAGCTCCCGAGCCGCGATGGTGGCCTGATCGTGCTCGCGCAGGGCGATGTCGATCACGGTGGCGCCGAGGCGCGCTTTGAGCTCGGCCGACGTGCCTTCGGCGATCACGTGGCCGTGGTCGATGACGACGATGGAGTCGGCGAGGCGATCCGCCTCCTCGAGGTACTGCGTGGTGAGCAGCACCGTGACCCCGGTGGACACCAGGTCTTCGATGACCCCCCACAGGTCGATGCG
>DASUMF010000217.1:0-9569 GCA_036277835.1 Acidimicrobiia bacterium | reverse complement strand
GGCCATCCGCCAGCTTGCCTCACCGGTCGACCGCGTCGACCGGTTGCGTGGTCAGCGCCCCGTGGTCGGGTCCTGCGAGGGTCCGCCGCTGAGCACCATGTCCTCCTCGATCCCGACGATGTCGAGCTCGCGGAGCTGCAGGTTGTCGTAGGCGAGCACGCCCATCTCCGGCAGGTCGAGACCTGCTTCCTCGTCCTCGGTCTTCGACCGGATCCCGCCCTTGGTGAGGGCGTTCTGGATCTTGAAGAACACGAAGGCGATCCCACCCATGATGAAGATGATGGTGAGCGCACCGATGGCCTGCGAGGCGAGCTGGCCGAAGCCGAGCTCACCGAACGAGCCGCTGCCCAGGAACTTCCCGCTGCCGTAGAGGATGCCGGTGACGCCGTGGCCCTTGGTGGCCGACGTGTCCGTGAGGTTCCACCCGGCGCCGTAGCGGCCGTCGGCGAAGATCCCGATGAAGAGCACACCCAGGATGCCACCCACGCCGTGCACCGAGATGGCGCCGACCGGGTCGTCGATGCCCTTGCGCTCCCAGAAGAAGATCGCCTCGATCACGACGATCGCCGCGATGGCACCGATGACGGCGGCGGCCCAGGGCTGCACGAACGCACAGGGCGCCGTGATCGCCACCAGGCCGGCCAACATGCCGTTGACCATCATCCCGGGGTCGGGCTTGCCCATCCGCTTCATCACGTAGAACATCGCAACGGCTCCGCCGAAGGCGGCAGCAATGGCGGTGTTCACGGCGACCACGGTGAAGCGCAGGTCCGTGGCGGCGAAGGTCGACGCCGCGTTGAACCCGAACCACCCGAACAGCAGGATGAACGTGCCGAGCATCGCCATCGGGATGCTGTGCGCGGCCAACGCGCGCGGCTTGCCGTCGGGCCCGTATTTGCCGATCCGAGCTCCGAGCACCGCCGCGCCCGCCAGGGCCGCAATACCGCCCATGGCGTGGACCACGCCCGAGCCGGCGAAGTCGACGTAGCCGAAGCCGAGCTCGAGGTTGTTGCCGAGCTGGCTGAGCCAGCCGCCGCCCCAGGTCCAACCACCGAAGATCGGGTAGTAGAGCGCGCCGCAGAACAGCGCCCACCCGACGAAGGACTTCCACTTCCACCGCTCGGCCATGGAGCCGGTCGGGATGGTGGCGGTCGTGTCCATGAACGCCACCATGTAGAGGAAGAACGCGGCGGCCGGCACGCTGTACGCCACACCCGAGAGCGCGAACCCGCTGCGGCCCCAGAGGAACGTCCAGTCGCCGAACCCGATGAGCCGGTCCGGGCTCAGGCCCGAGTCGAGGCCGAAGTAGCCCGGGTAGCTGAAGTTGCTGAACATGATCGGGAACCCGATCAGGAAGTACGCCACGAACCCGAGGAAGAACACCGCGAAGTTCGTGCTCACGACGTGCGCCGCGTGCTTCGCCCGACAGAAGCCGGTTTCGACGAGCGCGAAGCCCGCCTGCATGAAGATCACCAGGACCGCGCCGATGATGATCCACAGGTTGTTCAGGCCGAGCGCGGTGTTGTCACTCGTGACCTTCACGTTGACGTCCACCGATGGATCGAGCGCCCAGGCACCCACGTTCGTGACCAGCACGAGGGCGACCGCGATCACCATGGCGATAGCAGCTCTGCTGCGAAGACGCCTCACGATCGACTCTCCCTTCGGAGCAGCCTCCAACGACGTTGATGCATGTCCGCCTCTCCCCTTTTCGACAGTGACTGAGTTGGGCGCCGCGTGTGCCCGCTCGACGACGACGCCCGCCGCCCGCGTCTGACGCGCGAGTGACGAGGGTGAAGCTAAAGACGCGCTGTTTCAGCGTCAGGTCCGCGTCATGAAGCGCTCGATTCAGGCGTTCATCGCGTTCTGTTCTCCAATCTGACCGCAATCTGTCGTAGGAGTCGCGGCTCGCAGCGGGACGGTGACGACGTTGCCCGCGTTAGTCGATGCAGCTGCGTCGCAAGGACGACGTGCGCGCTGCGTGAGCGGCTCCTCCATCGACCTGGATACCCTCGGTCGGGTCATCGGACGGCCAGCCCCGTCGGCCACCGACATCAGATCGGACACCATGAGCGACCAACGGCGCGGCGGCTCGAGCCGCAGCAGCCAACCGAAGCGGACCGACGGCCAGCCGCGCCGGAGCGCGGGCGCGTCGAAGACCGGTGGCGCGAAGCGCTCGACGTCCGGCGCGAAGCGCTCGACGTCTGGTGCGAAGCGCTCGACCTCCGGTGCGAAGCGCTCGACCTCCGGTGGCGGTGCTGCCTCACGGGGAAACGGGCGCTCGCGCGGTACGGCGGAGTCCCGGGCCACCGCGGCCTCGGGGAGCAGAGCAGGATCAGGAGCGAGGAAGCCCGCGCCGAAGGGTTCGCGGGCGGGCGCTGCACGAGCGACCGGCGGACCCCAGCGATCAGCGCGTGCCACCGGGCGTCCGGAACGCTCGGGCGGTGGTTCGAAGCGATCGAGCAACCCGACCCGCACCGACGCCGCGCCGCGGCGTGGCGCCGGGGGGTTCGGCCCGTTCCCCACCGACGACCGCGACGAGCGGACGCGCGACGGCAGCGACGCGCGGGGTCGCCGTCGTCGCTCGGAGCCGTCGGGCGAGCGAAGCACGACACGGCGTTCGGCCGAGCGTCCGGCGCTGCGCACCGTGGGCGAGCGGCGCGAGCAGCCGGCCTCGCGCACCCGACGCGCACCGGCGGCCGGAGCGCCCACCAAGCGTCGCCGCCGGCGCGCAGGGCCCGCCGACGTCGACGTCGAGATCCGCCGCCTGGCCGGTCGCAACGGCGACCGGTTCGTGCGCCTGCTCATGGACGCCGCCGACGCCTTCGCACACGACCGCGAACGCGACGCGCTGCGCATCCTTCGACCGCTGCGGGAGCAGATCCCCGACTCGCCGAGCGTGCGTGAGCTCGTGGGACTCTGCCAGTACCGCATCGGGAACTACGCCGCCGCCACCAAGGAGCTCGAGGCCTACGCGGAGCTCTCCGGCGCGGTCGACCAGAACCCGGTGCTCATGGACTGCTACCGGGCGCAGCGGCGCTGGCGCAAGGTCGACGACGCGTGGCGCGATCTCGCCGAGGTGTCGCCCAACGCCGAGGCCGTGGCGGAAGGACGCATCGTGTACGCGGGCGCCCTGGCCGACCAGGGGAAGCTCTCCCAGGCCCTCCTCGTGCTGCGCAAGCGCGCCGCGCCGGTGCGCAACCCGAAGGAGTACCACCTCCGGCTCTGGTACGCGCTCGCCGACCTCGAGGACCGGGCCGGCAACCACGCCGTCGCCCGCGAGCTCTTCGACCGGGTGCGGCGCGCCGATGCCTCCTACGCCGACGTCGCCGAGCGACTGGCCTCGCTGGGCTGATCCGCCTCCCTGATCGAACGGGCCCCGTTGAACGGGCCTTGGTCGACCGGGTCAGGGATGAGCGTCACACCCTCGCCGTAGGGTCGATCCGAGTCCCCGCGAACTTCCTCCGAAGCGAACACTCGAACTGGAGGAACGAACGATGGCTCGATCCGATGTCCACGATCCCGACGCGACGCAAGCCACCCATGGGATCGGCGTGAACCTCAGCGTCCTGAGTGGTCCGTGCTCGGCCGCGCCCGAGGTGCGGGTCCTCGAGTCGGGGTCCCGGCTCGCGACCTTCGCGCTGCGGTGCCCGGCCGGCGACGGGCGGGCCACCTCGGTGCCGGTCACCGCGTGGGACCCGCCGGCGTGGCTCGAAGCCGTCGACGCGGGGGAGGTGCTCGTGGTGGTCGGGCGGCTCCGGCGCCGCTTCTACCAGCAGCCGGGCGGGGTCCGGTCGCGCGTCGACGTCGAGGCCCAGCTCGTCGGACGGGCGCGGGATCGACGTCGGATCGACGCCGCGCTGCGCCGGGCCCAGGCCGCCCTCGAGCCGCTCGGATGACGCGCGGCCGGCCGTCCACGAACGTTTCGGTGACGTGAAACCACTCAGGTCGACGGGCCGGCGTCCCGTTGTCATGTGGAGGCGTCGATATGATCGACACTGGCCGTACGGACGGATCGCCCGGAGCCGCTGCGCCCGGGACGCTGCCGTCCCGTCGGAAACGACGTCGACACGACGTCCACAACTGAATCCCACCACTGATCCACGTCAGCTGGGTGTCCACACAACGGAGTGAGGGACGCGTGACAGCAGAGACCACATCGCTCGTACCCGAGCGCCTCGACGAGGTCGTGATCCGGTTCGCCGGCGACTCCGGCGACGGCATGCAGCTCACCGGTGATCGCTTCACCGACGTGAGCGCGGTGTTCGGGAACGACCTGGCCACGATGCCGAACTTCCCGGCGGAGATCCGCGCCCCTGCGGGGACGATCGCCGGCGTGTCGTCGTTCCAGGTCCACATCTCGGACCACGACATCCTCACCGCAGGCGATGCGCCCAACGTGCTCGTGGCGATGAACCCGGCGGCGCTGAAGGCGAACCTCGCCGAGCTCCCGCCCGGGTCGACGATCCTCGTGAACGCGGACGCGTTCGAGGAGCGCAACCTGAAGAAGGTCGGCTACGAGATCAACCCACTCGACGACGGCTCGCTCTCGGCGTACCGCGTCGTGCAGGTGCCGATGACCGCGATCACCCAGAAGGCGTGCGAGCCGCTCGGCGTGAAGCCGCGCGACGCCGAGCGGTCGAAGAACTTCTTCGCGCTCGGCCTCATCAGCTGGATGTACACACGGCCCGTCGAGCCGACGATCGAGTGGATCGACCAGCGCTTCGCCGCCCGTCCGCAGGTACGCGACGCGAACCTCGCTGCGTTCAAGGCCGGGCTGCACTTCGGTGAGACGGCCGAGCTGTTCGAGCATCCCTACGAGATCCAGCCGGCGCGCCTCGAGCCGGGCCGGTACCGCAACATCACCGGCAACCTGGCGACCGCGTACGGGATCATCGCCGGTGCGCAGCAGGCGAAGCTGCCGATCCTCTACGCGTCGTACCCCATCACGCCGGCGTCCGACATCCTGCACGAGCTGTCGAAGCACAAGAACTTCGGGGTTCGCACCCTGCAGGCCGAAGACGAGATCGCGGCCGCGGCGGTCGCCATCGGCGGCGCGTTCTCCGGTCACCTCGGCGTCACCGCCACCAGCGGTCCCGGGGTCGACCTCAAGTCCGAGGCGCTCGGTCTCGCCATCAGCCTCGAGCTGCCGCTCGTGGTGATCGACGTGCAGCGCGGTGGCCCGTCGACGGGCCTGCCCACCAAGACGGAGCAGTCCGACCTGCTCCTCGCGATGTACGGCCGTCACGGCGAGTCGCCCCTGCCGATCGTGGCGGCGCAGTCGCCCAGCCACTGCTTCGCGGCCGCGTTCGAGGCGGTCCGCCTCGCACTCAAGTACCGCACCCCGGTGATCCTCCTCACCGACGGCTACGTGGCGAACGGCTCCGAGCCGTGGAAGCTCCCCGACGTCGACGCGCTGCCCGACATCTCGGTGCAGTTCGCCGAGGAGCCGAACCACGACGGCGAGTTCTGGCCCTACCTCCGCGATCCCGACACGCTCGCCCGGCCGTGGGCGATCCCCGGCACCCCCGGGCTGATGCACCGCATCGGCGGCATCGAGAAGCAGGAGGGCACGGGCAACGTCAACTACGAGCCCGAGAACCACGAGCTCATGACGCACATCCGTGCGAACAAGGTGGCGGGCATCGCCCGCGACATCCCGGAGCTCGACGTCGACCGCGACGGCGAGGCCGACGTGCTCGTGCTCGGGTGGGGCAGCACGTGGGGCCCGATCGCGGAAGCGGTCCGACGCATCCGTCTCGGTGGTCGACACGTCGACCACGCGCAGCTGATGCACCTCAACCCGTTCCCGTCGAACCTCGGGGCCGTGCTCGGCTCGTACCGCCAGGTGCTCGTGCCCGAGATGAACATGGGGCAGCTCTCTCGACTCGTGCGCGCCGAGTTCCTCGTCGACGCCCAGTCGCTCACCAAGGTCCAGGGCCTGCCGTTCAGCGCAGGCGAGATCGAGGCCAAGCTCGTGGAGATGATCGATGGCTGACAACGGAACCAACGGCAGCGGCGCCAACGGCGCCAATGGCGCCGAGGAAGTCGGCGCCGCCGACGACGGCAGCGGCGTGGCGGTGAAGCTGGGGCGCAAGGACTTCCAGTCCGACCAGGAAGTGCGCTGGTGCCCGGGCTGCGGCGACTACTCGATCCTCGCGGCGATGCAGCTCGAGCTCGCCGACCTCGGGGTACGCCCGGAGAACCTCGTGTTCGTGTCGGGCATCGGGTGCGCGGCGCGCTTCCCGTACTACATGAACACCTACGGCTTGCACTCGATCCACGGGCGGGCGCCGGCGGTGGCGACCGGCATCGCGCTGGCGCGGCCCGACCTCGACGTGTGGGTGATCGGTGGCGACGGCGACATGCTCTCGATCGGTGGCAACCACCTGATCCACGCGCTGCGCCGCAACGTGAGCCTGAAGATCATCATGTTCAACAACCAGATCTACGGGCTCACCAAGGGTCAGTACTCGCCCACGAGCGAGGTGGGCAAGATCACCAAGTCGTCGCCGTTCGGCTCGCTCGACACGCCGTTCAACCCGGTGTCGGTGGCGCTGGCGGCCGAGGCCACCTTCGTGGCCCGTACTCACGACATGGACCGCAACGGGATGATCAACGCGTTCCGCCGGGCCCACGAGCACGAGGGCAGCGCGTTCGTCGAGATCTACCAGAACTGCAACGTGTTCAACGACGGTGCGTTCGAGAGCATCACGGCGAAGGAAGCGCGCGCCGACTTGATCATCGAGCTCGAGCACGGCCAGCCGATCCGCTTCGGCGCCGACCGTGAGCGCGGCATCATCCTCAACGCGTTCGGCGAGTGCGAGATCGTGAACGTCGCCGACGTCGGCGAGGCCGCCCTGCTCGTGCACGACGAGCACCGCGCCGATCCGGCGCTGGCGTTCTCGCTGTCGCGCATCGCGTCGCAGCCGACCATGCCCACGCCCTGCGGCGTGTTCCGCGATGTGACGCGGCCCTCCTACGAGCAGGAAGTGCAGGCGCAGCTGGTGCGCGCCTCGGAGCGCTCGGGCCCCGGCGACCTCGCGGCGCTGCTCGGATCGGGCGCGACCTGGACGGTCAACTAGCCGTCGGATTCGTCCGTCTGGTCGTCGAACGCGCGGAGCACCATGCCGGTGCGCGGCTTCGGCGCGAAGAAGGTCGTCTTCTCGGGCATGCGCACGCCTGCGGCCGCGGCGGCTCGGATCGTTGCGACGCTGACCGGGCGCAGCAGCACCGCGGCGTCGGCCGCACCCTTCGCGACCTGCGCCGCGACCGTGCGAGCGTCGTTGCGGTACGCGAGCGTCGCGCCCGCGACCGCGGGGAGCACACCGGCGTCGAAGCGAGCCGAGTCGACGTCGCGCAGGGGCGCGGGCAGCTCGGCCATCGCCGCGTCGAGCTCGGGGCGGGGGAGCAGCAGCGCCAGCCCGTCGTGATCGACGAGGCCGAGGCCGCCGTCGGCGCGCATCGCCGCTTCGAGCGAGGTCACCCCGTCGGGCGTGTTCGGACCTGCGCCGCGCACCGTGAACCACGGCCCGAGGCGCTCGCGCAGGTCGACGCCCTCGACGCCGTGGAGCAGCCGGTGGATCGCGCGCACGCACAGCTCGTCGTCGGCGAGCTCCACGACGAGGATCATGATGAACCCGGCGCCGGCGTCGTCGATGCCATCGGCGACCCGCTCGTCGCGGTAGGTGCACGACGTCTCGTAACGGTGGTGACCGTCGGCGAGCACGACCCCGTCGCCCGACACCGCGGCGCGGATCGCGGCGACCGTGGCGGGATCGTCGACGCGCCAGAGCTCGTGGACCCCGCCGTCGCGGTCGTCGGCGCGCGCGAGCGGCGCTCCCGCGGGCGTGAGCAGGGTGGACAGCCCGGCGGCGAGCGAGATGCCCCACACCGGCTCGAGGTTGGCCCGCGTGGCGCGCAGGAGCTCGAGGCGGTCCGACTTCGCTTTCGGGAGCGTGCGCTCGTGGGGGAGCACCGCACCGGGGTCGAGCGCGAGGGCGCCGATCACACCGGTCGTCGTGGTGCGGGTGCCGTCGTCGCCCGTGAAGGTCATGCGGTACACCGAGAAGCTCGGGCGGTCGTCGAGCGCGAGCACGGCGTCGTCGCGCCAGCGCGCCAGCGTGGCGGCGGCCTCGTCGTACGCGTCGGGGAGGATCAGGCGCACCATGTTGTGCGGGTCGACACCGAGGAGCGCGGCGCGATCCTCGGGCTCGATCACGTCGTAGGGTGGAGCGCACACCCGGGTGAGGTCGCGCACCGCATGCTCGGGCCCCGTCGCGGCCGCCGTCGCGGCATCGGCCCCGTAGCGGAGCGCGCGGAAGGGAACGAAGTCGGGCACCGCCGCCATTCAACCGGGCAGCGCGGCCGGGCGGGGACTTCTCGCCCGATGGCTGTGTTCGACGACCGTCACGAGACCGGAGCACGGACATGGAGTCGGCCTACGAGGCGTACCAGGAAGGTTGTCGTCTGTTGGCGTCGGACAACCCCCACGCGGCGGTGATCGCGCTGGAGCGCGCCCGCGAGCTCGAGCCCGATCAGGGGTCGGTGCGCGAGACCCTCGGTCGCGCGTACTTCCGCACCGGGCACTTCTCCGCCGCGCGCCGTGAGTTCGAGCGCGCGGTCGAGCTCGAGCCGGTGAACGACTACGCGCACTTCGGGCTCGGCCTGTGCCTCATGCGCCAGGGCGACCGTCCGGCCGCGCGCGGCCACCTGAAGCTCGCGGTGGCGATGCGGCCCGGCCAGCCCGACTACCAGGGCGCGCTGGCCAAGGTCGAGGAGGACGCGTGACGGCCACGGCACCGGTCGTGTGCTGCGACCTCGACGGCGTCATCTGGCGGGGCGACGAGCCGATCGCGCCTGCGGCCGCCGGGGTCCGGGCGCTGCGCGACGCCGGGCTGCGGGTCGGGTTCGTGTCGAACAACTCGAGCCAGCCGCTGGCCGAGGTCGCCGACAAGCTCACCCGGTTCGGCGTGCCGGCCGAGCCCGACGACGTGCTGACCAGTGCGGTGGCGGCCGCCACGCTCCTCGCCGGCCTCCTGGCGCCGGGGGCGCGGGTGCTCGCCTGCGCCGGGCCGGGGGTGGTCGAGGCGCTCCTCGCCGTCGGCCTGACCCCGGTGAAGGAGGAACCGGCGGAGGCGGTGGTGGTCGGGTTCCACCGCGACTTCGACTTCGACGAGCTCGACCGGGCCTCGGGCGCAGTGCGCAACGGCGCCCGCTTCGTCGCCACGAACCTCGACGCGACCTATCCGATGCCGGGCGGACGGATGTTGCCCGGCACCGGGGCGATCACCGCCGCCGTCGCGGTGGCGTCGGGCCGTCAACCCCTCGTCGCGGGCAAGCCAGAGCCGGCGACGGTGGAGCTGGTGCGGTCGCGATTCGGGGCGCGGGGTGTGGTGGTGGGCGACCGACCGTCGTCCGACGGTGCGCTGGCCGCCGCGCTCGACTGGCCATTCGGGCTCGTGCTGTCGGGTGTCACCGCGGCGGTCGCACCGCCGGGAGGCGAGGCGATCCCGTCACCGCCGCCGCCGTTCGTGGCCGCCGACCTCGGGGTCCTCGCACCGATGCTC
>DASUMF010000216.1:0-6926 GCA_036277835.1 Acidimicrobiia bacterium | reverse complement strand
CGACGAGTTCCGGCGCCTGAAGGTGCGCACCAACGCCGACCTGCCCAACGACGCCGAGGTGGCGCGCCGCTTCGGCGCGGAGGGCATCGGGCTCTGCCGCACGGAGCACATGTTCCTCGGCGACCGCCTGCCGCTCGTGCAGCGCTTCATCCTCGCCGACGACGCGGTCGACGAGGAGGCCGCGCTCGACGAGCTCGAGAAGCTCCAGCGCTCCGACTTCGAGGGCATCTTCGAGGCGATGGACGGCCTGCCCGTCACCATCCGGCTCCTCGACCCGCCGCTGCACGAGTTCCTCCCCGACGTCGAGGAGCTCCTCGTGTCCGAGGCGCGTGGTCAGCTCGACGCCGAGGGTCGGCGCCTGCTGGCCGCCGCGCAGCACTGGCGCGAGGCGAACCCGATGCTCGGCACCCGCGGGTGTCGCCTCGGGATCATCAAGCCCGGGCTCTACCGCATGCAGGCGAAGGCCATCCTCGAGGCAGCCATCGCCCGCAAGCAGGCGGGCGGCGATCCACGCGTCGAGATCATGATCCCGCTCATCGTCACCGAGGCCGAGCTCGCGATGCTCACCGACTGGGTGCGCGAGGTGGCGGCGAACGTGTTCGAGGCCGCGGGCACCGAGATCGACTACCTCGTCGGCACCATGATCGAGACGCCACGCGCCGCGCTGGTCGCGGGCGAGGTCGCGGAGGTGGCCGAGTTCTTCTCGTTCGGCACCAACGACCTCACGCAGATGACGTTCGGCTTCTCGCGCGACGACGTCGAGGGCATGTTCATGTCGGACTACCTCGAGCTGAAGCTGCTCAAGGCCAACCCGTTCGAGACCCTCGACCAGGAAGGCGTCGGCCAGCTCGTGCGTGTCGGGAGCGAGCGCGGACGCGCCGCGCGACCCGGTCTGAAGCTCGGGATCTGCGGCGAGCACGGCGGCGACCCGGCGTCGGTGGCGTTCTGCGACTCGCTCGGCCTCGACTACGTGTCGTGCTCGCCCTACCGGGTGCCGATCGCCCGCCTCGCGGCGGCGCACTCGGCGCTCGGTGCCGGGGGCCCCGCCAGCACCGCCTGACCGAACGGCGGGCCAGCACCGTCATTGTCACACCCTCGTGGTTTCATTGCCCCGTGGACGCGCACTATGACGACTCACGGGGCAATGAATCAGTGACGACGCTCGACGTCGACGTCCGGGTCGCGCACGAGGGGGCGCGCGCGTGGGTCGGCGGCGTGTTGCTCGGGCGCGAGGAGCGGGA
Organism: Acidimicrobiia bacterium; assembly: GCA_036277835.1. GTDB lineage: Bacteria > Actinomycetota > Acidimicrobiia > IMCC26256 > DASPTH01 > DASUMF01. The sequence goes on along the minus strand of DASUMF010000216.1, from coordinate 5,685 downwards.
GGCGCAGCTCGACGTCGCGCTGGCGCCGGGCGCGACGCGGCCGGTCGGTGCGGGCGATCGCCTGCGCACCGAGGATCCCGACCCGTACCGGCTGTGCTTCGAGCGCGACCTCGACCGGATCAAGCACTCACGCCAGTGGCGCCGGCTCGCGGGCAAGTGCCAGGTGTTCATCGCGCCGGAGGACGACCACCTCCGGACCCGGCTCACGCACGCGGTCGAGGTGGCGCAGGTCGCCGTCGGCATCGCTCGCGCCGCGAACCTGTGCCTGCCGCTCGTCGAGTCGATCGCGCTCGCCCACGACTGCGGCCACGGCCCCGCCGGCCACGCGTCGGAAGAGGCCTTCTCGCCCTTCCTCGGGCCCGACGGCTACGACCACGCCGTGTACGGCGCCGACGTGACCCTCGCGCCGCTCAACCTCTGCGCCGAGACCCTCGACGGCGTGCGCAACCACTCCTGGCGGCGGCCCGCCCCGCGCACGCCCGAGGGCGAGGTCGTGGCCTGGGCCGATCGCATCGCCTACGTCTGTCACGACTTCGAGGACGCGGTGCGGGCCGGGATCCTGGAACCGGCCGACCTCCCCCTGGCGGTGCGCGGCGTCGTCGGCTCCCGGCGCTCCGAGCAGATCGGCACCTTCGTGCTGGCGGTGCTCGACGCGATCGAGCGCACCGGCGCAGTCGGGATGACGGAGCCTGCCGCGTCAGCCCTCGCCGCGTTCCGGGCCTTCAACTTCGATCGCATCTACCTCCGCCCGGCGGCGCGCCGTCAGGCGGAGCGGGTGATCCGCCTGCTCACCGGACTGGTCGAGCACTTCGCCGACGCACCGCGCCGCGTGCCGCTCGTGCGCGACGGCGAGCTGCCCGCGCCGGAGCCGGGGAGCCCCGACGCCGCGGTCGTGGCGGTGCGCTACGTCAGCGGCATGACCGATCGCTTCGCGCTCGGGCTCGGCGTCGACCTGCTCGGGTGGCGTCCAGGGGAGCTTCCCCGCGGCGTCTGAACGGTGGCCGAGCGGCGCCCCGGGCGCGCCCATAGGCTGCCGGCGATGCAGGGTTCAGCGGCCATTGCGGCGAGGAACACCGCGCTGCGCCGGGCGCGGTAGCGATGGGGATCGTCGACGAGGACGTCGCCCGCGTGCGCGACGCGACCGACCTGGTCGCGTTGGCGAGCGAGCACCTCGCGCTGAAGCGGGTCGGGAAGAGCTACAAGGGCCTGTGCCCGTTCCACGCCGAGAAGACCGCGTCGTTCTACGTGAATCCCGAGAACGGTCGGTACAAGTGCTTCGGCTGCGACGCCGGCGGCGATGCGATCTCGTTCGTGCGCGAGGTCGAGCACCTCGACTTCGTCGACGCGGTCGAGCGCCTCGCGGCACGCGCCGGCATCACGCTGCGCTACGACAACGCCGCCGTCACGAAGGACCGCGGGCGTCGCGACCGACTGGTGGAGACGGTCGGTGCCGCCATCGACTTCTACGAGCAGCTCCTGCTCGAGGCTGCAGAAGGCGGCACGGCGCGCCGGTACCTGCGCAGCCGCGGCTTCGACGGCGACGCGGCCCGACGGTTCCGTCTCGGGTGGTCACCCGACGACTTCGATCGTCTGAGCATCCACCTGCAGCGGAAGGGGTTCTCGCGCGACGACATCGTCGACGCCGGGCTCGCGTTCGTGAACCGCGTGAACAAGCTGCAGGACCAGTTCCGCGCCCGGCTGATGTTCCCGATCTTCGACACGCGCGGTGACGCGGTCGGCTTCGGTGGCCGTTCGCTCACGGATGACGGGCCGAAGTACAAGAACTCAGCCGACAACGCGCTGTACCACAAGAGCCGGTTGCTGTACGGGCTGAGTTGGGCGAAGGCGGAGATCGTCGCGCGCGGTGAGGTGATCATCTGCGAGGGCTACACCGACGTGATGGCGTTCGCGCTCGCGGGTGCACCCAACGCGGTCGCGACGTGTGGCACCGCGCTGGCCGACGACCACTTCCAGATCCTGAAGAACCTCGCGCGCAAGGTGGTGCTCGCGTACGACTCCGACGCGGCCGGTCAGGGCGCGGCCGAGAAGTGGTACGCGTGGGAGCAGCAGTTCGAGATCCAGGTGCAGGTCGCCGACCTGCCCGCGGGACGCGACCCGGCCGACGTGTGGCACGACGACCCGGCCGCGTTGCTCGCAGCCGTCGCGTCGACCAAGCCGTTCCTCGAGTTCCGCCTCGACCGTGCGCTGGCGGCCGCGGATCGCGGCTCGATCGAAGGTCGTGCGCGCGCCGGCGAGGTCGGCGCGGCCATCGTGGCCGAGCACCCGAGTGACCTCGTGCGCGACCAGTACGTGATGAAGCTCGCCGGAGAGCTCGACATCGACGCCGACCGTCTCCGCGACGCGGTGGCGACGCGCCGCGGCGAACGTGCCGCCGGGCGCGCCCCGACTGCTCGCCCCAGTGGCCGACCCACGGGGGAGCCCTCACGGCGACGGGCACCCGAACCCCACGTCGACCGCCGCGAGCTCGACCTCCTCCTCTACACGGTCCACGACGCCGACCTGGTCGACGGTTGGATCGACTCGCGCCTCTTCGCCGACTCCGTCGCCCGCGCCGCGTTCGAGGCGATCGTGAGCACACCGAACGTGCACGAGGCGATCGCGCGCACCGACGGCCCCGTGCTCGCGCTGCTCGAACGCGTCGCCGTCGAGGAACCGGTCGACGACGACGAGCCGGAGACGCTCCGCGCCCGCCTGATGGCCAACGCGGTCGCGCCGGCGGCGAACCGCGTGCTCTCCGAGATGCTCCGTGCGGGCGATGAGCGCTCGAGCTCCCTGAAGCTGCTCCTCGACTCGCTCGCCTACGCGCGCGACGCGGGCGATTGGGAAGCCGTCGAGCACGCCTCGGAGCAGTTGCTAGGGTGGATCGAGGAAGGGTCACGTGGTGCTGGCGCCGCGTGAACACGCACGCATGACTGATTCGTCGAACGCATGAGCGGCTCCGAAGCGCCCGTCGCAGTGCCACCGTTCCCGCCGAGCAACGTCGTGGAGCTGCTCGCGCGCGTCAAGGAGCGCGGCTACGTCACCACCGGCGAGGTGTTCGCGGCCGCTCCCGACCTCGAGCCCGCCACCGACGAGCTGGCCGCGATCTACGCGTGGATCCGGGATCAATCCGTCGAGGTGGTCGACGAGATCGCCGAAGAGCTCGCCCGCGAAGACGAGCGCAACGCGAGCCGTGTGCCGAGCGCGCCGCGCACCACGCCCGAGGCGAGGCCGACCGAGGAGCCCGCCGCGCCGGTCGCGAGTCGACCGCGCGCCGCCGCACCCGCGGAGCCGGCGACGCGCCACATCCGCCCCGCACCGGCGCGCGCCGAAGGAGCCAGCTTCGACCCGGTGCGCATGTACCTCAAGGAGATCGGGAAGATCCCGCTCCTCACGGGTCCCCAGGAGGTCACGCTCGCGAAGCGCATCGAGGCGGGCATCCACGCCGCCGTGCGTCTCGGGCTGCGCCCCGATCCGACGGCCGACCCTGCCGCACCCCCGGCGCCGGTCGAGCTCTCGGAGGGCGAGTGGTCGAGCCTGCAGGCGGTCGTCACCGACGGCGAGATGGCCACGCGTCAGCTCACCGAGGCGAACCTCCGCCTCGTCGTGTCGATCGCCAAGCGCTACGTCGGTCGCGGCATGGCGTTGCTCGACCTCGTGCAGGAGGGCAACCTCGGCCTCATCCGCGCGGTCGAGAAGTTCGACTACACGAAGGGCTTCAAGTTCTCGACCTACGCGACGTGGTGGATCCGCCAGGCGATCACGCGCGCGATCGCCGATCAGGCGCGCACCATCCGCATCCCGGTGCACATGGTCGAGACGATGAACAAGGTGCTGCGGGTCCAGCGTCAGATGCTGCAGGAGCTCGGTCGTGAGCCGACCGTCGACGAGGTCGCCGCCAAGGTCGAGCTCACCCCCGACCGCGTGCGCGACATCCAGCGCATCTCGCTCGAGCCGGTGTCGCTCGAGACGCCGGTCGGTGAAGAAGACGACAGCTCGCTCGGCGACTTCGTCGAAGACCCGTCCGCGATCGCGCCCGCGACCGCCGCCGCGCGTGCCTTGCTCACCGAGGCCATCGAGGAAGCCCTCGAAGAGCTCAATGACCGCGAGCGAGCCGTTGTGCGACTCCGCTTCGGTCTCGACGACGGCCAGGTGCGCACCCTCGAAGAAGTCGGCAAGGAATTCGGGGTCACGCGCGAACGGATTCGCCAGATCGAGTCGAAGACGCTGGCCAAGTTGCGTCACCCCACCCGGTCACAACGCCTGCGCGACTACCTCGAGGAGCCCTGATCGTGAAGCGAGCACTCGTCGTGTGGTTCGTCGCGCTCGCGATCGGCGCGGTGTGGATGCCGGCCGCCGGTGCGGCCACGGTCTCGGTCGAGGAGTACGTGAACCACGTCTGCACCAGCATCGCCACGTTCGGCGATGCCACGGATCAGGCGTCGCAGACGATCCAGGAGAAGGCCGGAAGCCTCACCAAGGTGCCGCAGGTGAAGAAGGAATTCGTGGCGTTCTTCGACTCGCTGCATGCCGCGGTCACGCAGCTGCAGTCCGACCTCGCCGACGCCGGCACGCCACAGCTCGCGCACGGGAGCGCGATCGCCAAGCAGCTCCGGAGCGGGATCGACTCGATCGAGAAGGTCGTGGCCGACGCTCGCAAGTCGGCCGCTGCTCTCAAGACGTCGAATCCCAAGCAGTTCACGAACAAGGTCACGGCACTCGGCAAGAAGTTGAACCAGGCCTACGCCGAGATCGGTTCCGGCTTCGACGGGCTCCCCAAGAAGTACGACACGTCGAGCCTCAAGGCCGCGCAGCAGGCCGACTCCGAGTGCGCCGTGCTCAACCGCTGACGGCCGCCGCGTCGATTCGGCGACGCGACGTCACATGAAGTTGCGCGTGTGCAGCGCCGACAGCTCGGCTGCCTCCTCACCCGAGAAGCCGAGCCGCACCAGACGCCGCGTGCGACCTTCGTCCATCTCCCGCTCCAGGATCCGGACCCGCGCGACGCCGGCGGCGATCGCGTCGGCCTCCCACGCTCCCGCCGCCAACACGACCAGCGCGTCGTGCACCGCCTCGTTCAAACCCGCCGTGTGGCGCAACACGTCGTGCCGTCGCTCGATCGCGAGGCGCAGGCGAGCGCGCAGTGACGGATCGTCGGTCACCGCCAACTCGAGGTGTGCGAGGCCGTAGGCGACGTGGCGCGCCTCGTCCTGGAGCACGAGGTGCGCGATCGCGCCGGTGACCGGATCGGGCGCGTGACGTTCGAGGAACGACAACAGGTTCAGGAACGAGCCCTCGCCGAGTACCGAGAGCAGGAACAGCGCGAGCGTGAAGTCGGGTTCGTCGAGCAGGCTCTGGAGCGACGCGCGCCCGCCCGCGCCCGACACCCCCAAGGGCGCGCCGCGCAGGCGCGCCCGCCGCGTGAACACCTCCACGTGCCGGGCCTCGTCGGCCACCTGGACCGCGAGCAGCTGCACGATCTCCCGGAAGTGCGGGTGGACCCGGCCGAGGAACCGGGCGGGCACCGTCAACGCCGCCTGCTCGTTCTCCACGAGGTAGGTCATCACCTGCACGACCGCTGCTTCCACCTCGGGCGCGAGCGAGAACGACGCCGACCAGTCGATCGCCGTCGCGGGATCCCATTGACCGGCCAACGCCTGCGCATAGAGCCGCGGCGCGATGTCG
>DASUMF010000215.1:0-6417 GCA_036277835.1 Acidimicrobiia bacterium | reverse complement strand
CGACCGCGCCCGACGGTCGCACCTTCCGCGAGATCATCGCCAACGAGGGGATCGACGGCATGAAGCGCGCCCGCGAAGCACAGTTCACGACGCCGTGGCTGAGGAAGCCGTCGTGAGCGGCGACAGCGCGGCGCCCGAGGTGCTCGGCACGACGGTCCTGCACACCGTCGACGCCGGGATCTCGACCATCACGCTGAACCGGCCCGACGCCGCGAACGCGCTCACGGGGGACCAGCGCGACGTGATCATCGAGCTGCTCGCGGCCGCCGACGCCGATCCGGCCGTGCGCGTCGTCGCGCTCCGTTCGAACGGACGTCACTTCTGCTCGGGCGCCGACGTCGCGGGCATCCAGTCGGGGCAGGCCGGCGAGCCCCAGGTCGGCGACGGCATGCGCCGGATCATGCAGGGCGCGCAGCGCCTGATCGCCTCGGTGCTCGACTGCCCGAAGCCGGTCGTGGCGGTCGTGCAGGGCGCGGCGGCAGGGCTCGGGGCGCACCTCGCCTACGCCTGCGACCTCGTCGTCGCGGCCGAGGGCGCCTACTTCCTGGAGCCGTTCCTGCTCCGCGGGATCGTCGTCGACGCGGGCGGCGCGTACCTCCTCCCGCGCCTCATCGGCCTGCAGCGGGCGAAGGAGCTCGCGTTCCTCGGCGACAAGCTCCCCGCGGCCGACGCCTTGGACCTCGGTCTCGTGAACCGTGTGGCACCCGCCGACGAGCTCGACGCCGTCGCCGACGAGCTGATCGCCCGGCTGGCCGGCGCGCCGACGACCGCGCTGTCGTTCACGAAGCGGCTCTTCAACCGCTCCTTCGACGGCGACCGCACGGCCTCGTTCGTCGAAGAGGCGATGGCGCAGGAGCTCACGCAGCGCACCCATGACGCCACCGAGGGCGTGGCCGCGTTCATGGAGCGCCGCAGCCCCGACTACACCGGCCACTGACCCCGCCGCGACCCCGCGACCCGGCACCCCGCTCTGGCGTCGCCAACGCGTGATATCTACGCGCTCCTGACGCCAAAACCCTCGGGGAGGGTGGCGCGGAGCGCGGCCTTGTCGATCTTCATCATCGCGGTGAGCGGCAGCGCGTCGAGCGTGACGACGCGGTCCGGCGCCTTGTAGTCGGCGAGCCGCTCCTTGGACCACGCGCGCAGCTCGTGTTCCGAGGGCGGCGCGGTCGGATCGACGGGCACGACGAACGCGATCCCGATCTCGCCGATCACGGGCGCGGGCACGCCGATCACGCTTGCTTGACGAACCTGCGGGTGCTCGGCGAGCACGTGCTCGACTTCGAGCGGGTACACGTTGTAGCCGCCTCGGATGTACATCTCGCCGACCCGCCCCGCGAGCACGAGGTTGTCGTGGTCGTCGAGTCGACCGAGGTCGCTGCTGCGCAACCAGCCGTCGTCGTCGAGCGCTTCGCGCGTGAGCTCGGGCTCGCGCCAGTAGCCGCGCATGACGCACGGTCCGCGCACGTGGATCCGTCCGACGGCGCCGTGCTCGACGTCGGCACCCGTCTCGTCGCGGAGCGCGAGCGTGACGCCGGCCTGCGGACGTCCGACGGACCGGTACAGCACGTCGGGGGTGTCGCCCGGCGCGGTGCCTGAGATCGACGGTGACTCCGTCATCGCGTAGCGCACGACCAGTGGGCAGCCGAGCCGTGCGGTGACCCGCTCGACGAGCTCGGGCGGCGTCGGTGCGGTGGCCGCGACGCAGAGCCGCAGCGCTCCGAGGTCGGTCTCGCCCAGGGCCGGATGGTCGACGATCTGTGCCCACTGGGTGGGAACGCCGCCGGCGACCGTGATGCGCTCCTCGCCGAGGAGGCGGACGGCGTCGTCGGCGCTCCACGGCATGGGCGTGAGCACGAGCGTGGTGGCCCAGGCGAGCTGCTCCCACAGCTTCGCCATGAAGCCGGCGTGCGCGAACGGCGTGCTCACGAGACGACGGTCGAAGGGTGCCGTCATCACTCCGGCCGTCGTCACCGCCGCGCGGAGGTTGTCGTGGTCGAACCACGCCCCCTTGGGCAGCCCGGTCGTGCCGCTCGTCCAGATGATCGTGACCGGATCGTGCGCTCGGCCCTGATGCGCCGGGGCAGCCGCGCTCGACGACGCCGCAGCCACCAGCTCGCGGCGATGCATCGTGGGTGTGCCCACCGACGGCGGCACCGGCGCACCCACGCCCTCGTCGACCACTGCGAGCACCGGCTCGGCACGCTCGAAGATCGCGCCGACTTCGCGCGGACCGACGCGCGTGTTCACACCGGTCGCGATCGCACCCACTCGCGCGGTCGCCGCGTATGCGATCGCGTAGTCGATCGACGTGGGCAGCATGATCGCAACTACATCGCCGGGGCGAACGCCGCGCGCGACGAACGCCGCCGCGACACCGTCGGCGGCGCGGCCCAGCTCACCGAAGGTGAGGCGTTGCGCGCCTTCGACGTATGCCTCGACGTCGGCGAACTGCGCCGCGGCCGCCGCGATCACCTCGCTCAGCGTCTCGAGCTGCCCCGTGAGCGGGGCCGTGGTGGATGCTGGAGTCTCGCTCACCGAGCGGTCATGTGCCTTCGATCGCCTCGATGCGCATGGCGAACAGCGCGGAGACGGCGCGGAGGAACGCGGATCCCGTGCTGTCGAAGGGCTCCGGGGTGCGACGGGCGAGGCCGAGGTGTCCCCAGACCCGGTCGCCGCTGCCGACGGGCAGGAACAGACAGGCGCGGAAGCCGGAGTCCTCGAGCTCGAGCGCGGTGGCATTGAAGTGCTCGGCCATCTCGCGGATGTCGCCGAACTGCACCGGCTCACCGATGAGCACGCTGTGCGCACTCGCGAACCTGGGCGACAGCGGCACGCCACCCTCCACGCTGGCGAACCACGTCTCCGGCATCTTGCGCGCGCTCACGAGTGTCATGCGGTCGTCGTCGTTGCGGAACACAGCCATCCCGTCGGCGTACCCACTCACCTCGAGCGCGTCGAGCACCTTCGCCGTCGCGTCCTCGATGTGGCGGGTCTGCTGCAGCGCGACGGCCAGACCCTCGACCGAGTGCAACAGCACGGCGACGTCGGCGTGCTCGGTGAGCGGCTCGACGTCGTCGCCGAGCTGGGTCACGTTGCGCACGAAGCGGTATCCGGTGCCGCGGACCGACGCGATGAATTGCGGGTTGCGAGGGTCGTCGCCCAGCTTGCGGCGCACCCGGTTCACGAAGATCCGGAGCGCGTTCTTGCCGTCGGTGTTGTACCAGCCCCACACCCGCCGCACGATCGTGTGGCTCGACACCGCCTCTTCCGGGTGCGTCATGAGGAACGTCAACAGCGAGTACTCGGTCGGCGACAAGGAGATGGGCTCGTCGTCGAGGGAGCACTCCCGCGCCCAGAGGTCGATGAGCAGCGCGCCCGCGCGCAGGAATCGCACACCCGGTGCCCACCCGTGATCGGATCGGCGCAACAGCGCGACGACGCGCGCGAACACCTCCTCCGCGCCGCGAACCGGGTCGATCACCGCATCGACGCCTGCGCCCACCAGGGCCACGACGTTGCGGGGCTCGATGGTGGAGACGACGACGAGCGGCGCCATGGTCAGCGGTCGGATCGCCTCCACGAGCTCCCAGACCGTGTGCTCGTCGCCGGTGACGAGCACCAACGAGAGCTTCTGGATCGTCGCCAACCACACGGCGCGATCGAGATCCGCCGCCTGGGTCGACGACCATCCCGCAGCGGAGATCCACGTGTCGACGCCGATCGCCTCCCAGGACTCGGGAGACCCGACCAGCAGCACGAGCTGGTTCGGCGCGACGTCGCGCAACAACTCGTCGGGCGTCGACGGGACGTCGCGCGCGTCCAACGCCAGCCCGCTCGCGCCCGGCGGGCGACCGCTCACGACGACTCGGATCCCTGGCCGCTCTTCGGGGGGCTGCTCTTCTGGTTGAAGGCGTTGACGCGGTCCTTGAAGTCGTCCGACAGGAAGAGCAGCGACTGGGCGAGCCGGTCGATCTCGCGGGCGGTGCGGCGGTCAACGGTGTCGGCGGTGCCGATCGCGAGCTTGGCCAGGCCGAGCGCCTCCCGCGGCATCCCCGCGAGCCTCTGCGCGAACGCGTGCACCCGCTCCGGGAACTCGGCCGCGGGGTACACGTCGTGCACGAGCCCGATCCGGCGCGCGGTCTCGGCGTCGATGCGCTCACCCGCCATGACGAGCCACGTGGCCCAGTGCTTGCCCACGATCCGAGTGAGCCGGCTGATCCCGCCGGATCCCGGCATCGTGGCGATGTTCGCGACCTCGGGCAGGCAGAACGTGGCGGCGTCGGACGAGAGCCGGAAGTCGCACGACGCGGCCATCTCGATGCCCGCGCCGAAGCAGTGAGACTGCGCGGCCAGGATCACCGGCTTCTCGATCTGCTCCATCTCGTCGAACAGCTCGTGGTGGGCCTCGGCGCGGTACTGGCGGCGCATGTTGGAGCTGCGCACGACGCCGTCGGTGCCCTCGCCCACGTTGGTGCGCAGGAAGGCGTAGTCGAACCCCGAGGTGAAGTAGCGGCCCTCGGCGGTGATCACGAGCACCCGGAGGTCGTCGCGGTCGCCCAGATCGCGCAAGGCGTCCTCCACCACGGCGAACATGTCGGGCGTGAGCGCGTTGACCTTCTCGTCACGCGTGAAGGTGACGGTGACGACACCACCGTCCTCCTCGCGCCGGGCGTCGTTCGCCCCCATCGATCCCCCCTGCTCGTTGCAGTCCGTGCCCGGCGCACGGTCGCCGAGCGAGCGGCGTCAGTGTTGCAACGCCGCAGAAACTTGTCAAAACTGTCAAGAGGCGCGTGCCGTCGATCCGGCAGGCCCGCGCCGAGTGCCATCAGGAGTGGACGCGCAAATAGGTTCCTATTAGCCTGGTGCGGAGCGAGTGCGGTCTCCGACGCCGGGCTCGGGGAAGCGTGGGGGGTTCGTTCGTGGCTCGACAGCCGATGCGCGGCGTGCGCATCCTCGAGGTGGCGCAGTTCACGTTCACGCCCAGCGCGGGCGCGGTGCTCGCCGACTGGGGCGCCGACGTCATCAAGGTCGAGCACGCCGTCACGGGCGACGCCCAGCGCGGGCTCAAGCTCGGCACGGGCGGGGCCGCGGCCGGGTCGTTCCAGCCGCTGATGGAGCACCCCAACCGGGGCAAGCGCAGCATCGGGCTCGCACTGGAGAAGCCCGAGGCCCGCGCCGTGCTCTACGACCTGGCGCGTCGCGCCGACGTGTTCCTCGTGAACTTCCTCCCCGATGCCCGCCGACGCCTCGAGATCGACGTCGACCACATCCGGGCGGTCAACCCTCAGATCATCTACGTGCGCGGCTCGGCGTTCGGCAACCACGGCGACGAGCGCGAGAAGGGGGGCTACGACTCGAGCGCGTTCTGGTCGCGCGCGGGAAGCGCGGCCGGATGCACCCCACCCGACGCGCCACGAGTGATCGGCATGCCCGCTGGCGCGTACGGCGACTCGATGGGCGGCATGACGATCGCGGGAGGCATCGCCGCTGCACTGTTCGCGCGTGCGCAGACCGGCGAGACGTCGGAGATCGACGTGTCGCTGCTGTCGGTGGGCGCGTGGACCATGGGCCTCAGCGTCAACAACGCCCTGCTCCTCGGCGAGGCGCAGCCGGTGCCGCCGCTCAGCATGAACACTGCGATGTTCAACCCGCTCGTGGCCAACTACCGCACCTCCGACGGTCGGTGGATCAACCTCACGATGCTGCAGGCCGGTCGCTACTGGGCCGACTTCTGCGCGCACATCGATCGCCCGGATCTCGTCGACGACGCGCGCTTCGCCACCGCGGAGGCCCTGATGGCGCCCGAGAACACGGCCGCCGCTGCCGAGATCCTCACCGAGGTGTTCGCCGCGCATCCGTACGACCACTGGGTGAAGACGCTGTCGACGATGGAAGGGCAGTGGGCGCCGGTGCAGAACCCGCTGGAGGTCGGCAACGATCCCCAGCTGCGCGCCAACGGTTACATTCGTCCCGTCGTCGACGCGGAAGGCAACGCTCGCGAGCTGGTCGCAAATCCGGTGCAGTTCGACAACACGCCTCCTGAGATTCGTCGAGCGCCGCAGTTCGCCGAGCACACCGACGAGATCCTTGCCGAGCTGGGTCTCGACGACGAACAGATCATCGACCTCAAGATCGCGGAGGCCGTCACGTGATCGTGACGGCGCCCGCGCCGTGTGGGCACACCCGGTTCTCGACAACCGAGACCTCACCAACTCGAAAGGACATCACATGAGTGGCTTCGAGGCGTTCCGCTACGACGGCAAGCGCGCGCTCGTCGTCGGGGGCGCGACCGGGATGGGCGCCGCGGCGGCCCAGACGGTTGCCGCGCTCGGCGGTGAGGTCGTCGTGCTCGACTACGCCGACGTCGACTTCCCGGTGGCGCAGGCGATCTCGGTCGACCTCCGGGATCGCGCC